>NZ_JBEOSF010000016.1:0-185206 GCF_040302725.1 Kitasatospora sp. NPDC097605
CGAGGTGGTGCCTGGGGCGCAGGCGCAGGTTGTCGACCAGCGCCTCGGCCTCGATCTGGTGCGGCAGCTTGAGGGTGTACGGGCTGGGCGGCGGGCGGGGCGATGAAGCAGTACGCGCCGGTGTCGCCGTGGGGGACGCTGCTGCTGCTCTGCGCGCTCTCGCTCGCGGTCGGCGCGCCGGCAGCCGCCGTGCCCGCCCGCCCGCCGGGCGGCCGCGCCGCGCCCGCCGGAGGCCGTCGCCGAGGCGTGACGACACCGCTCCGGGCCGACCGCAAGCGGCCCGACGCGGTTCGCCCACGGAACTGTCGGAGCATCAACATCCCTCTGTGAACCGCCCATTACGACATCGCATCGGTTCTCCGCGAGCTCTCCCGAAGCGGCGGAACGGGCCGATCCGCCGCTGCTATCCTCGCCGCGAACCCGGGCCGGAACCCTCACCGCCGGCGGGGTGCGTCCAGGGGGTGGAGCGTGGCCGAGCCGGTGCTCGTGGTGGACTTCGGAACGTCCTCCTCGGCGGCCGCCCAGGACATCCTCACCGCCGACGCCGATCAACTCGCCTCCATGGAGGAGCAGCTGCGCGGCATCGCCGGGCAGGGCGACTTCGGCCCCCATCTCCCGCCCGACCTTCCGCCCGACCTCAGAGGACCCGCATGACCCCCGGCGCCCCGCCGTCCCCCGCCCGCGCCCTCGACGCCCTGCGCGCCGAGACCCTCGCGCTCTACGCCGCGCTGCGCCCGGTCACCACCGCCGGCGGTGCCCGGCACGCGCTGACCGCCGAGCGGCTGGCGGCGGCCGAACGGCGGCTGCGCGAGGGGACGTTGACCGTCGTGGTGTGCGGGGAGTTCAAGCGCGGCAAGTCCAGCCTGCTGAACGCCCTGCTGGAGGAGCCCGACCTCTTCCCCCGCGACACCTACTTCGCCACCAGCCTGGTCACCACCGCCGCCTTCGGGCCCGTCGAACGGGTGGTCGTCACCCTCGACCCGCCCGAGGAGCAGCCCGACGGCGAGCCGGAGCAGTTGGAGATCCCGCGCGAGCGGATCGCCGAGTACGCCACCGAGTCCGGCAACCCGGGGAACGTCAAACGGGTGCGGCTGATCTCCGTCCACCTGCCGAACCCCCGGCTCGCCACCGGCCTGGTGCTGGTGGACACCCCGGGCGTCGGCGCGGTCTATCAGGCGCACACCGCCGTCACGGCGGGCTTCCTGCCGCAGGCGGACGCGCTGGTGTTCGTCGCCGACGCCACGCAGCCGCTGACCGAGAGCGAACTGCGCTTCCTCTCCCGGGCGGCCGCCGCGTCCCGGGCGCTGGACGGCACCGACGGGCTGGTCTTCGCCCTCACCAAGATCGACACCGTCGGCGACTACACCGCGATCCACGCCAACACCCTCGCCAAGCTCGCCGCCGCCACCGGCCTCGCGCCGCAGGACGTTCCGCTGGTGCCGGTCTCCGCCCGCGCCAAGCTCGACTTCCTCGCCGACGGTGACCCGGAGGACCTGGAGATCAGCAACTTCGAGGAGTTCGAGCGGGTGCTCTGGGCGGCGCTCGCCCGGCGCCGGGCCTCGCTGCTGGTCGGCGGCGCGCTGGCCGAACTGGAGGCCTCGGCGCGGACGATGCTCGAACCGGTGGAGGCCGAGCTGCACGCCCTGCTCGACGACACCCGCACCAGGCTCGCCGAACTCCAGGCCGACACCGGGGAACGCGAGCGCCGGATCGCCGAACTGGCCTCCTCGCAGGCCGGCTGGCGCCGCGAACTCGTCGACGCCGTCGCCGATCTGGGCCGCTCCCTGGGTGTGCGGGCGCAGCAGGAACTGGACCAGGTCTGGCACCGGTTCCGCACCGAGTACCTCTACGACGACGCGATGCTCGCCGAACCGGACCGACTGGTCGGCCAGTTGGCCGCCGACGCGGCCCTGGTCACCGGGACGGTGGGCGAACTCGCGGGGCTGCGGGCGGCGGAGCTCCAGGGCGACTTCGCCCGCCGCAACGGCCTGGAACTGGACGCCCGCCCGAGCAGCCGGCTGCCCGAGCCGCCCGTCCCGCCGCTGACCGTGACCGGCCGGCTGGGGGAGGGGGAGCGGCAGGCCCGGGGCGGGGGCCGGCTGCGCGCGGTGTCCGCCGGCTCCGGGATGGGGACGACGGCGGGCGGCCTGGCCGCGGGCGCGATCGGCGCGATCATCGGCACGCTGGTGCTGCCCGGCGCGGGGACGGCGGTCGGCGCCCAGATCGGCTCCTCGATCGGCTCGGTGGTCGGCGCGCTGTTCGGCGGGGTCACGGGGTACCGGGGCGCCGTACGGGACCAGCAGATCGCCGACAAGGTCGCCCGGCGGACCAGCCTGCGCACCGAACTGGAGGCGATGCGAGCCGGCCAGTACGCCCATCTCGCCAACGCCGTCCGGGATTTGACCCGGACCCTGGCGGAGGCGGTGCGGTCCGAGCTGGAGAGCCGGATCGCCCGCGAGCAGGCCTCCGCCCGGGACACCTTGAGCCGGCTGGAGTCCGCCCGCACCGCGACCCGTGAGCAGGCGACCCGGCGGGCCGCCGAACTCGGCCTGGAGCGGCGGCCGTTGACGGAGGTCCGGGCGGGGGTGGACCGGCTGGGCGCCCGGCTCGCGGCCCTGCTGGAGGACCCGCGGTGAGCCCGGCGGGCGGCGGGCGCTGGTGGCGGTTCGGGAGGGGCGGCGGGGAGCAGCCGCCCGCGCCGCCGCACGCCCCGGTCCCGCCGGTGCCCGGGCCCGCGCCGGACCCGTCGCCCGAGCGCTCTCCCGATTCCTCGCCCGAGCGCTCTCCCGATTCCTCGCCCCATGCCTCGCCCGACCCCGAACCGGGTGTGCGCGAGGCCACCGAACGCGCGGTGGCGGAGGCCGCCTCCCTGCTCGGCCCCCGCCACCGCGCCCCGGCGGCCCTGCTCCCCGCCCTTGACGCGCTCGACGGCTACCGCGAGCTGGCCGTCCGCCCGATGCGGGTCGCCCTGGTCGGCCGGGTCAGCGCGGGCAAGTCCACCCTGGTCAACGCCCTGCTCGGGGCCCACCGGGTGGAGACCGGCGCCGAGGAGCTGACCTTCAACGTCAGCCGCCTCACCCACGGCGCCGAGCGCACCGTCACCGTCCACTACAAGGACGGCCGCCCCGCCGACCGCCACCACCCGGACGAGCTGCGCGCCCTCACCGCCCGGGCCCGCGACGACGACCGGGCCGGGCGCGCCCGGCTGCAGGCGATCGACCACCTGGTGGTCACCGACCCCAGCCCGTACCTGCGCTCCTTCGACCTGGTCGACACCCCCGGCCTGGACTCGGTGCTCGGCGCCGACTCCGCCAACACCCTCCGGTTCCTGGGCCGTTCGCCGGACGAGGTGCGGGCGGACTCGATCGGACACGCGGGCAGCGCCGACGCCCTGGTGCTGGTCTTCGCCCGCGGCCTCGCCCAGGGCGAGGAGGAACTGCTCGCCGACTTCACCGGCGCCGGCTTCGGCCCGGGCGCCCCCGGTGGTCCCGGCGCGCCCGGCGCCCCCGGCGGCGCGCTCACCACGGTCGGCGCCCTCACCAAGGTCGAGCTGTACTGGCCCGAGCACCCCGACCCGCTCGCCGAGGGCCGCCGGGTCGCCGACCGGGTGATGACCGCCGCCGGCGGCACCCGGCTGATGTACGACCTGCGCCCGCTCTGCAGCCTGGTCGGCGCCGCCGCCGGGCAGCTCACCGAGGCGGACCACGCCGACCTCGCCGACCTGGCCACCGTCGAACCCGCCCTGCTCGCCCGCCGCGCCGCCCGCGGCCCGTACTTCACCACCCGCCCCTACCCGGACCTCCCCGTCCCGGCCGACCGCCGCGCCCACCTCTTCGGCCTGCTCGCCGGCTACGGCCTCACCCTCGCCTGCGGACTGATCCGCGACGGCGTCGACGACCTGCCCACCCTGCGCGCCGAACTCGACCGGCGCAGCGGCCTGGCCGACTTCCGCCGCCTGCTCGCCGACCACTTCGGCGCCCGCGCCGACCTGATCAAGCTGCGCCGCATCGTCGACCGCGCCCGCACCCTGCCCGACACCCTCCCGGCCGACCTCCTGCCGCCCGACCCGCCCTCCGCCGCCCGCCTCCGCGCCGCCGTCGACCGGGCGGTGGGCCGCTTCGTCGACCTGGAGGTCCAGCAGCACGCCTTCCGCGAGCTGACCGTCCTGCGCGACTGCTACGACGGCCGCCTGACCGGCCTCTCCGATGCGGACATCCTCGAACTCCGCCGAGTCATCGGAGAGTTCGGCACCACCACCCCCGCCCGCCTCGGCCTCCCGCCGCACACCCCCCGCCCCGACCAACGCCGCACCGCCCTCACCCGCCTCGCCCACTGGTCCACCCTGACCACCGACCCCACCTTCGCCGGCCCCACCCGCCGTGCCTGCCAAGTCGTCCGCCGCACCTACGAACGCCTCGCCACCACCCTCTGATCCGCCCCATCCACCGCAGCGACGACCACCTCGCCGCCACCCTTGCCCGACCGCCCGGACCTCTGGCCGGTCCTGCCCGCCCCGGCACTCGGCGCCGAGCCGCCCTGGCCACCGACTCCACCTTCGCCGGTCCGGCCTGTGCCGCAGCTACGGACGTCTCACCGCAGCCCTGGCGTGTCGGAGGGATGTGGCACCATCCTCGTCGTGCTCGATCACCTCGACGACGCGGAGTGGCCCGGACTCTTCCACGCCCTCGGGTCCGCCGACGACACGCCGCGGCATCTGACGGCGCTCCTCGGTGATGACCTCAAGGCCTTCACAGCCGCGTACTCGCACTTGTGGTCCACGACGCTCCGTCACGAGGGCAAGGCCTGGCCCGCCACGGCGCCCACCGCGCTGCGGGTCGCCGAGCTCCTGGACGAGCCGCGGCCGGCGCCGGCCGATCCGTCCCTGCCGGACGGGTTGCTCGCCTACCTCTACGCGGTCGGCCTCGCCGCCGACCTCGGTGACCGGGCCGCGGAGATCCGTGCCCGGGTCGAGGACCGCGCGTCGGAGCTGCGAGCCTGGACGGACGAATACCTGGCGGCCGATCCCGAGGGCCGGTCCCGGATGCGGCAGGACGGTACCGGCCTGGGCGAGCTCGTCCTCGACCAGGCGGCGCTCGCCTGCTTCGACCTGGCGCCCACCCTCCTGCGGCGCGTGCTGCCGCACCTCGCCTCGGACCGCGCCATGCGCCGGGCCTGCGCCGCCGCAGCCGCCGGATCGCCGGCCCGCCACCCTGCGGCCTCGGTGCAACGCCCCACGATTTCGCGGCAGTTGACATCGATGGCCCGGTCCGCAGAGTGCCCGTACGAACGCGCGACGATCCTGATCGCCCTCGGCCACCTCGGCGGCGATACGCGCTCCTGGCTCGCCGACCCGCACAAGGGCGTCCGAACCTGCGCGGCCTTGGCGCCCGGCCTCGCCGGCGATGGCGCGGCGGACCGGCTACTGCGGGAACTGGCGCGATCACCAGGCGAGTTCGCCGAGTCCTTCGGTGACATGGCCCCACCGTTGCAGCTCCGGTTCGAGCCGTACCTCCGCCGGTCCCGCGAGGCCGGATGACGGCGGCGCGCCGGGCGGCCGCCATGCGGATGACGGCGGGACCTGGCACCGTCGGGAGGGGCCGCCCCGCCTCGTCCGAACCGACCCTGAGGGAGCGCATGATGACGATCACGATCCGCCCCGGAAGCACCGTGATGTTCACCGGCGACTCGATCACCGACTGCCGGCGGCGCCTCAGCGAGGACGGCCTCGGGGCCGGATATCCGCTGCGGGTCGCGGGGGAGTGGGGGCTCCGGCATCCGGACCGGCCGGTGACCTGGCTGAACACCGCCGACGCCGGCGACAAGGTGAGGGACCTGGAAGCCCGCTGGCAGGCGGACGTGCTGGACGCGCGCCCGGACGTGGTGTCGATCCTCGTCGGGGTCAACGACGTGCGCTGGCACACCCTCGACCCCGAGGGGCACCTGATCCCGGCCCGGGACTTCGAGGCGGGCTACGACCGTCTCCTCGCACCCCTCGCCGAGGCGGGCACGGAGCTGATCCTCATCGAGCCGTTCCTCCTGCCCGTCGCAGGCGTCGACGGCGTCGACGAGGTCGGTGCGGCGATCGTCGGACCGGAGCAGCGCGAGGAGTGGCGCACCGACCTGGACCCGAAGATCCAGGCCGTGCGCAGGCTCGCCCGCCGTTACGGCGCCCACCTCCTCGCCGCCGACGGCATGTTCGCCGAACTCGCCGCGACCGGCGGAGCCGGGCACTGGGCCGCCGACGGCGTCCACCCGACACCGGCCGGCCACGCCGCGCTCGCGGCGGCCTGGCTGCGCTTGGTGGCGTGACCGGGGCGCCGATGGCCGTCACACCAACGAGAGGAAGGCGTCCACCTCGCGCTCGAAGAGGTCCGGCCGCTCCAGCGGGACCATGTGCGCGGCGCCGGGCAGCACCAGCTCCCGCGCGTGCGGGGCGGCGTCGGCCACGGCGCGGGCGTTGGCGAGGATGTCGGCGCCGTCCAGCTCGCCCACCAGCACCAAGGCCGGCACCGCCAGCTCGCCGAGCCGCTCGGCCGCGCCCGCCTCCAGCGGGCGTCCGGCGCCGAAGCCGGCGGCGTGGCGCAGCACGTTGGCGGTCACCGACGCGCGCAGCCGCTCCCGCAGCGCGCCGTCCACCTCGGCGGGGGAGCGGTGCGGGCCGTCCGCCCACATCCGCAGGAAGTGCTCCACGAACCGGCCCACCCCCTCCTCGCCGCCGGCGCCCAGCGCGGCGATCTGCTGCTCGGTGTGGTGGATGACGAAGGGGTCGGTGAACGGCCGTCCGCTCACGCCCGGCGCGGTGAGGACCAGGCCCGCCACGCACTCGGGGTGGGTGAGCGCGGTGTCCAGGGCGATGCGGGAGCCGAGCGAGAGCCCGACCAGCACGGCGCGCGGGACGTCCAGGTGGGCGAGCAGGGTCCGCAGGTCGTCGTGGTGGGCGTGGTCGCCGCTGACGGTGGAGGAGCGGCCGTGGCCGCGGGCGTCGTAGCGGACGACGTGCCGGCCGCGGGCGGCGAGCCGGGCGAAATCCTCGTCCCAGCTGTGCCGGTCCAGCAGGCCGCCGTGCAGCAGGACGACGGCCGGCCCCGTGCCCTCCGCGACCTCGTAGGACAGCTCGCCGCCCGCGACGGGTACGGCGCCGGTGCGCAGTTCGGTCATGTTCCGTCCGTTTCCCTGTCGTTCCGATCGCGATCTCCGGCCGCCCGCTCCAGCTCGTGGAACACCTCGCCGAGCCGGTCGAGCACCCGCAGGGCGGTGGCCACCTCGGCCGGGTCGAGGTCGCCGAGGTGGCGTCGCAGCGCCTCGTGCTCGGCGCCCTGGAGGCGGGCGAGCACGTCCTCCCCCTGTGCGGTGAGCCGGACCAGGGAGGAGCGCCGGTGCTCGGGGTTGGTGACGGTCTCGGCCAGCCCGAGCGCCTTGGCGTCGTTCACCAGCCGCTGCACGGGCTGCCGGTCCAGGTCCAGCGCCCGCGCCAGCTGCGGCACGGTGCGGGGCCCGCCGCGCCGCAGCGCGTCCAGCACCGCGTGCTGCCCGGCGGTCATGCCCGTCCCGGCCAGCCCGCGCTCGACCGCCCGCACGATCACCCGGTGCACCGGCCACAGCCGACGGATCACGTCGTGCAGCAGCCCCTCCACGGCCGGCCCGCCCTCGCCCACGTCCTCACTGACACTCATGGTGTCATCATGACATCAGAGGTGTCATCTGGGAAGCCGGCCGTCCTTCCTTGAGGGCCCGGATGTCCTCGCCGCCGGGGCGACGGCCCTGTCCGCCTCGCTCGACAGCACCCCGCCGCCCTCACCGCCCTCGCCCTCACCGCCCTCGCCCTCACCGCCGCGTCCTCGCCGCCACCGGCGCCACCGCCTACGCCCCGCCGGGCCCAGGCGATGATGGGCGCGTGTTCTACGAAGATCTCAGCGAGTACGACTATCAGCCCTACGACACCTTCGACGACCCGGAGTCGGGCGTCTGTGCGCTCCGGTACCGCCCGACGTACACCCGGCTGAACGTGGGCTGGCTGGAAGCCGGACACCCCTACCCGACCGGCCCGGTACCCCCCGCCTTCCTGGAGAAGCTGAAGGCCGTCCAGAAGGTCCAGTGGATGAACGTCTGCCTCGGCCGGCACGACTGCGACCTCTGCCCGGACGGGGAGACCCCGGAGGGCAACGGCGAGGTGCGGATCCCGGGCGGGCCCGGCACCGCCTACGCCGCTCCGTTCCTGATCACGCACTACATCACCGCCCACGGCTACCGGCCGCCACAGGTGTTCATCGACGCCGTCCTAGCCGTCGACCTCGATGCCTGGGCCGCCGCCCGCTGGCCCGACGTCCCCTTCCCGTGGGTCCCCGAGGACGCCGAACACCTGTCGGCCTGAAGCGACGTGACTTCAAGTGCGCTCCAGTCCCAGCCTCCCGGTCATGACGAAGGCACTGGTGACCGGCGGGACGAGCGGGCTCGGGCTGGCCATGGCCGCCGCCCTGACGGCGGCGGGGGCGGCGGTCGCACTGACCGGCCGCGCCGGGCGGCGGGCGGAGGAGGTCGCGGCCGGGCTGCCCGGGGCGATCGGCCTCGAACTCGACGTGCGCGACGAGGCGTCCGTGACCCGCGCCGTCGACCTGGCGTGGTCACTTCCCCGCGTGGCTGCGCGAGCACGAGCGCGCCCGAGCCCGCCGCCGGCCGAAACCGGGTTGCCCTCCGAGGGTGTGATCACCTTGGCTGGGCGGCATGACCGAGCTGCACACCGACCGCCTCCTGCTGCGCCGCTGGCGCGACGCCGACCTCGACCCCTGGGCGGCGATGAACGCCGACCCCGAGGTCCGCGAACACCTCGGGGACGTCCTCACCCGGGCCGAGAGCTACGTCTCCGTGGCCCGCTACGAAGCCGACTTCGTGCGGCGCGGCTACGGATGGTGGGCCGTCGAGGTCCGGGCCACGGGGGAGTTCATCGGCTTCGCGGGCCTGGACGACATCGACGACGGCCTGCCGTTCACCGGCGTCGAGATCGGCTGGCGGCTCGCCCGGTCGGCCTGGGGCCACGGCTACGCCACCGAAGCCGCCAGGGCGGTCCTCGCGTTCGGCTTCGACACGCTCGCCCTGCCCGAGATCCTCGCCGTCACCACGGCCCGCAACCTCCGCTCCCAGGCGGTGATGCGCCGGCTCGGCATGACCACCGACCCGGCGGACGACTTCGACGACCCCCACGCCCCCGAGGGCCCGCTGCGCCCCAGCGTCCTCTACCGGCTCACCCCGGCAGGCTGACCCGGTGCTGCTCCCCGCCTTCCCCCGCACCCCCCTGCGGCCCGCCGAACGGCCCGCGATCGCCACGCCGTTCGGCCCGCTGGCCTTCGCGACGACCCTCCCGGGCGCCGCCCTGCCGCCGCTCCCCGACGAGCTGTTCGAGTTCCCGGGCGGCGGCCGGATCGCTCGGTGGACCCACCCCTCGGCCCGCGTCGAACTCCTGCTGACCGCGTACGACCCCGACCTCGACCCCGAGACCTGGCGGCCGCTGACCGACTGCCGGGCGGCGGTCTGGCGGATCGACGCGCTGGCCCCGCTCACCGGCGTGCGGTTCGAGGCCTCGCTGCCGGCTCCGCTCCCCGAGGGCGCGGACACCGGTTGGGACGGCGGCCAGGCACTGGCCGCGTTCACGGTCGAGGACGAGCGCACCCGCCTCACCGTCGGCGGCCACGACGAGGAGGCGATCTGCTGGGAGGGCGGGACGCGCGAACGGCCCCGGCGCTGGGCCGCGCTGCTCGACGAGGTCCACGCCCGGTCGTTCAACGGCTGGGGCGTCGAGTCCGGCGACCACCACGCCATGGCGTGGACCCTGCCGCCGCTGGAGCCCGGCGACCACTGCGAGCTCCCGGTGGTGGCCGCGTGGGGGTCGGTCGACGACGAGACCGAGAACACCTGGTACGCCGTCATGCCGTCTCCGACGGTCCTGCTGCGGCAGGTCGCCGACCGGGCTAGGCTGCGGCGATGACGCGTTCCACCGGCGATGCCGAGACCCCCCTCCCGCCCACGGCCCCGGCCCGGGTGAACGACTACGACGGCTTCGCCGAGGCCTTCTCGGCCGAGACCGAGAACAACCTCCTCAACGCCTATCACGCCCGGCCCGCCGTCCTCGCCCTCGCCGGCGACGTGACCGGCCGCCGCATCCTGGACGCCGGCTGCGGCTCGGGCGCCCTGTCCGCCGAGCTGCGCGACGCCGGCGCCACCGTCAGCGGCATCGACTCCAGCGCCGGCATGCTGGAACTCGCCCGCCGCCGCCTCGGCGAGGACGCCGACCTGCACGTGGGCGACCTCGGCGACCGCCTGCCCTTCGAGGACGCGGCCTTCGACGACGTGGTCGCCTCCCTGGTGCTGCACTACCTGGAGGACTGGGGGCCGACGCTCGCCGAGCTGCGCCGGGTGCTCAGGCCCGGCGGCCGCCTGATCGCCTCCGTCCAGCACCCGTTCGTCGACTACGCCATCCAGAACCCCCGGCCCGACTACTTCGCCACCACCAGCTACACCGACGAGTGGACGTTCAACGGCCGGTCCTACCCGGTGACCTTCTGGCGCCGCCCCCTGCACGCGATGACCGACGCCTTCACCACCGCCGGCTTCCGCCTCACCACCCTCAGCGAACCCCAACCCGACCCGGCCGCCCGAGAGTTGTTCCCCAAGGACTTCCACCACCTCTCGACCAAGATGAGCTTCCTCTTCTTCGTCGTCGAGGTCCCGCAGGCGGCCCCGGCGCCGTGAATCCGTCCGGATCCTGAGTACGCGTACTCACGACCGGCCGCGGCCGGCCCTGGGACGATCCCCGGATGCCGACCTGGTTCCCGGACCTCCGAGGTCACCAGCCGTGCCAGTGGACCAGCAGGAAGTCCTCGACGCACAGGTCCCTGAGTGCGGCCGTCGGCGGCGAGCGCGATCATCGCCCGGCCGCGCAGTTCGACGGCGTCGGCCGGCGCGGGGGCTCGGTGCAGAGCGCTTCGACCTGCCAGCGCGGATCGCTGGTCGCCGCGGTGCACCGGGGCGCGTACGCGTGCACGATGGCCGCGCGCACGTCCTCGGCGAGCCCGGGCACCTCCACCCGTGGCCGCCCCAATCCCTCGTACGAAAGCGGCAGTTCGGCGGTTTCCCCGGTCCGCCGGTACCGCGTCAGCACGGCCCGCAGCCGCTCGTCGACGTCCCGCTCGTCGGCGAGGGCCGTTCCGTCCGTGATGTCGTCCGTGATCTCCTCCATGGTCTTCCACGCCGACGGCCAGGTGGACGGTTGCGGGGCCCGAGGCGGGCATAGGGTGTCGGGTGGATCATCACCTCCAGTGGAAGGTTCGGCACGGATGAGCGGGACGGTCGCCGCGGTCAGCAGCAACGGGGAGTACTCCTTCACCAAGCCCAACCGGGAGAGCATCACGCTGCTCACCGGGCTCGGGGTGGAGGGGGACGTGCACGCGGGGGTGACCGTCAAGCACCGCTCACGCGTCGCACAGGACCCGACGCAGCCCAACCTGCGGCAGGTCCACCTCATCCACGAGGAGCTGTTCACCGAGCTGGCCGAGCACGGATTCACGGTCACCCCCGGGCAGTTGGGCGAGAACATCACCACCCGCGGTATCGACCTGCTCGCCCTCCCGGCCGGCACCCTGCTGCGGATCGGCGCGGAGGCAGTGCTGGAGGCCACCGGCCTGCGCAACCCGTGCCTGCAGATCGACCGCTTCCAGGACGGCCTCCTGAAGCAGGTCGTCGGCCGCGACGAGGCCGGGAACGTGGTGCGCAAGGCCGGGATCATGAGCGTGGTCCGGACCGGCGGGCCGGTCCGCCCCGGCGACGCGATCGAGATCGAACTGCCGGAGGAACCGCACCGCCCCCTCGACCGCGTCTGAACCCCATGCCGGTAGCAGGCGGCGGACCCTGGCGGACGACTTCGGGGACCGGGCGCGCGTAGCCGAGGTCGGTAGGGGTGAGCGCGTCGGCGGGGCCGGCGGCGCGTAGGACGACGTCGAGGAGGTGCGGGCAGCCCGGCCGCTACTCCGTGGCGGGCTCGCTCGCCGTCTCCCCTGAGGTCGGGCCGGACGCGCTCGCGTTCGCCGCGGACGTCCTCGCGGCGGGCGGCCTGCCGAGCGCCGCCGTGGTCGACGTCGGCCAACGGGCCGACGGCACCTGCACCTGGGCGGTGGTCGAGGCCAACCCCGCCTGGGCGAGCGGCGGCTACGCCGCGCCGGGAACAGCTTGTCGACCGGCGGCTTGAGGAACGCCGGCCGGCGCAGCCGCCGCGCCTCGGCCGGCGTGGTGCACTCCACCCGGCGGGCGAGCAGCTCGGCGGGCAGCGTGGTGAGCCAGTCGGCGGGCGGCTCCAGCGGGACGACGCCCAGCACGTCGGCGGTGACGTCCGCGACAGCGGCCCGCCGTACAGGTGCGCGGGCCGCAGCCCGGCGAACTCGGCCGGGACCTCCCAGCGCACGGCGGTGTGCCCCGCAGCCCGCGCCGACGGGCGCGGGTGAGCAGCTGGAGGCCGGTCTCGTTGATCCGGGGCGCGAGCATCAGGAGCGTCATGGGACGGCATGGTGGTCCACCACGTGCGGCCCCGGCCAGCGGGTTTCGGTCAGTACCGGGGCCGGTTGCGGCTCAGGTCGCGGGCGTGCAGCAGGGCCTCGCGGACCAGGGCGGTGAGGCGGGCATTGCCCTCGGTGCTCGTGCAGTTCTGCGGGAAGGGGTCGACGGACCGCCACTCCCCGTCGGTGAGTGGTGGCCTCGGCGGCCCGGGTTCGATTCCCTCGGGGAGGGCCGGCAGCCGGACCAGGAGACCGAAGGTGCCGTACGCGAAGGCGGCGGCCACGCCCTCGAACGCCAGGACCGGCATGCCGTAGAGGGCTTCCACGGGGTGGCGGGGGGCCAACTCGGAGAGCCGGTCGCAGAGGTCGGGGTGCGTGTGCAGCTGCCAGGGGCCGAGGGTGTAGTCGCCCGGGCCGCTGGGCAGGGCCGCCTGCTCGCGGAGGTGGGCGACTAGCTCGCGGTTCTCCGGAGCGTCGAGGAGCGCCGTCACCGGGGCGGGGGCGGGGCGGTGCTTCCGCTTGGGCATGCGAACGATGGTAACCGTTACTGCGCAAGGTAGTTGTGGAGTTGCGCCGCCGCGTGCAGCATCGCCAGCCCCCGGTCCGTGAGCCGCTGCTGCCACCCCGCGAGGGCGGCGGCGAGCGCGCTCGTGCCGCCGGCGGTGCGGATCTGCTCGACGACCGCCGCGATGTCCGCCAGCCGGTAGCCGCCGCGGCGCAGCAGGTGGGCGAGGTCGGCGTCGCGGACGTCGCTCGCGGCGAAGAGGCGGTAGCCGGTGGCGGGGTCGCGCACGGGCCGCAGGATGCCGGCCGCCTCCCAGGTGCGCAGGGTGGCGGGGGTGAGCCCGAGGCGGTGGGCGAGTTCGCCGATGGTGCGGGGGAGCGGGTCGGCGGGGTCCCCGGGGACGGTCGCCGTGGTGAGGTGGTCGACGGCTCCGCGTACGGCGTTGAGGGTCTCGCGGTCGCGGAGCAGCTGGCCGTGCCCGCGGTGGACGGCGGTCAGGGCGTCGTCGGTCCGGTCGTCGTGGACGGCGTTCATGATCGCCCCGGCGGTACGGTGCCCGTACGCTCGCACGAGTGCGAGGAAGGTGCGGAGCGCCACCGCGTGCAGCTCGGTGTAGATCCGGTACCCGGTGGGGGTCCGTTCGGCGGGCGGGAGGAAGCCGTCCTGCTCGTAGTTGCGGACGGCTTGCGCGGAGAGGCCGTGCTCGCGTGCGAGGTCGGCCGGGCGCAGGTTCTTCGTCGTGCCGGGGATGCCAGGGTTGCTGACCACTTTGAGACTTTATAAGAGATTCCTCGGGCTGGGACCGAAAAAGTCTCAACCGGTCTTTCAAAGATACGCTTGAGACTCATGACACAGGACATCCGAGACTTCCTGCCCTCGTCGTGCGGCCTGGTGGCGTTCGGCGAACCGACCCACCAGGAGCCGGCCTTCGGGCGGGCCCGCAACGAACTGTTCGGCCGGCTGGTCGAGCGCGGCTTCCGCTCGATCGTCCTGGAGACGGACCGGGTGGCGGCACTCGCCGTCGACGCCTTCGTCCGGGAGGGGGCGGGGTCGCTGGAGGACGTGATGCGCGACGGCTTCTCCCATGGCTGGGGGGAGCAGGAGCCGAACCGGGAGCTGGTGGCGTGGATGCGCGCGTACAACCGGAACCGGTCTCCGGAGGACCGCCTGGCGTTCCACGGCTTCGACGCCCCGACCGAGAACACGATGGCCCCGAGCCCGCGCCGGTACCTCGAACACGCCCGTGACTACCTGGGGGCCGACCTGGACGTGGCGGCGCTGGTCGGGGACGACGAGCGGTGGAGCCGGGAGGAGGCGGTGCTGGACGCGGCGATGTCGCCGGGCGCCTCGGCGGAGGCGGACCGGCTGCGGGCGGTCGCGGACGATCTGCTGGGAGTGCTGTACGCCCGCGCGGCGGAGCTGATCGCGGCCACGTCGCGGGAGGCGTGGGAGACGGCGCGGACACATCTGACGGCGGGGGCGGGGCTGCTGCGCTACCACCGGCAGGCGGCGCGCCCGATGGAGCCGAGCGACCGGTTGGCGGGGCTGCTCGGCACCCGGGACGAGATCATGGCCCAGAACCTGCTCGCCATCCGGAACGTGGAGGCGCGGCGCGGCGGCACGTTCGTGTTCGCCCACAACGGCCACCTGCAACGGAACCCGAGCGTGTGGCGGATGGGGGAGAAGGACGTGACGTGGAACGGCGCCGGCCGGATCGTGGCAGCCCTGGTGGGTGGGGAGGACTACTTCTTCGTGGCGGGCGTGCTCGGCGGTTCCGGTCCGTGGTCCCTGACCCCGGCGGACGAGGAGCCCCCGCTCGTTGAAGCCGACCTGGTCATGCAGGTGTCGGAGACGAGCTGAAACCGAGCGGGGCGCCGAACTCCCCGGCACGGACGGCGGTCACGAAGGACTGCCAGGAGGCGGAGGGGAAGAGGAGGGCGGGCCCGTCGGGGTCCTTGGAGTCGCGGACGGGCATGAGACCGGGGTGCCCGTCGGCCACCTCGATGCAGCCGTTCTGCCCGCCGCTGTAGGAGCTCTTCCGCCAGGAGCTTCCGATCAGGTTGAGTTCCATGCCCGGTCCTCTCAAGACGTTGGCTCGGAGTGGGAAGTCGACGGCTTCGACTTCCCACTCCCAGCGGCGGGTGTCAGTTGTCGAACTCGCCGGCGCGGACGGCGGTCACGAAGGACTGCCAGGAGGCGGAGGGGAAGAGGAGGGCGGGCCCGTCGGGGTCCTTGGAGTCGCGGACGGGCATGAGACCGGGGTGCCCGTCGGCCACCTCGATGCAGGCGCCGCCACCACCGCTGTAGGAGCTCTTCCTCCAGCAGGCCTCAGTCAGGTTGACATCCATTCAAGGTCCCTCCTTGCAGAGCGAATCATCGCCAGGGAGTCGGCCTGGTTCATGGCCTCGATCTGGAGCCGATCGTAGCCCCTGACCAACGGAAGGACGGCTTCTGCCTCGCGATCCAGGAATCCACGGTGTTCGTTCTCGGAATATCCGAGCACCTTCTGGTCCGGCATGGTAAGGAGGAAAACCATGCGCATGAAGGGTCGGTTCTCGCCCAAGCTGAACGGGGCGATCTGGATCACGATGTTCGGCCGCTGCGCCAGTTCCTCAAGGTGGAGGAGTTGGGCGACCATGACATCCTGGCCTCCGACGAGCCTCCGGATGCAGCTTTCGTCGAGGACGGCGTGGACGAGCGGCGGCGGAGTGCGGTCGAGGCACTGCTGCCGCGTCTGCAGGAAGCTGACACGTTCATCCGCCTGCTCCTGGGTTGCGCCACCCTGTCGGACGTGGCCGGCTTCTAGCGCGGTCGCGTATTGGAGGGTCTGAAGCAGCCCTGGGACGACATCGATCTCGAACATGCGGATCTCGGCCGCCCGCGCCTCGTAGTTGGCGTACTCGGGGAAGCCCGGGACCAACGCCGTGTGCCTGTGCTGCCAGTACATCAGCGTCAGCGTGCCACCGGTCTCCAGCACCTCGTCCGCCTTCATGGCGAACTTCAAGCTGGGCGGGCGGTGGGAAAGTTCGACGAGCGAGACATGGGACGGGTCGCACCCGATCAGCCTCGCCAGTTGGGCCTGCGTGAGTCCACGCGCCTCGCGTGACCTGCGGAGCTGCACTCCGAAGGGAGCCCAGGGGCTCGACTTGGGGTCAAGTTCCTTCTTGTTCATGGTGGTTCCCCCAACGTTCCCCGCAAGCGGGGTCAAGTCGTTCGGCGCTTCCGATGCTAACTCCTCCCGCGCCACCATGGGTACAGAACGTGAAAACCCGACTGCGGAGGGTTCCCATGAGACCTGCCCGAATCCAGCCCCCCACCAAGCTCCACGGCTACGGCGTGCGCTGGGACCCGGGGGCCCGGTGCTACCGGGTGCGCAACGAGTCCTCGGGGGAGTGGCTGCTCGACAACTCCGGCCTCCTCGCGGGGTTCTCCTCCTTCACCGCCGCCGAATCGGCCTACCGGGCCTTCGAGCCGCGCCGGGGAGCCGCCTGATGGGCGCGATCCTCGACCGCGCCACCGCCGACCAGCGGCGCGAGGCCGCCCACGCGGCCGCGGACCTGACCGCCGTCCTCACCCTCGCCGGCGCCAAGCTGCCCTCCCTCGAAGTCGACTGGGACTTCGGCCGCCGCACCGGCTGCTACCTCATCAGCCTCGGCGCCGCCCGCCCCGACCAGATCGAGCGCATCACCGACCTCCTGCGGAAGGGGCTGCGCCATGAACAAGCCCGGCAGCAACCGGCCGACGGCCACTGAACTCCTCACCACCCTCGGCATCTTCGCCGCCGCCGGCCTCGTCGCCCACCTCGCCGCGGCCCTCGCCGACCCCCGCTCCTCCCGCCTGGTCTGGTGGCTGTTCTTCGCCGCCTCCCTCATGACCGGGTTCAGCCGCACCACCACCGGAAAGTAGCCCCCACCATGCGCACCCTGCCCCTGCGCGACCCCCGCCTGCTCGCCAAGCCGCCCGTCTGCCGGCTCGGCACCCAGGTCCTCCTGCGCACCACCGACGGCCGCGTCCTCCTCGTCGACCCCGACTTTCTCGACGGCCACCTCCTCCCCGGCGGCGCCTGCCGCACCAACGAGCCCCCGCACCACGCCGCCACCCGCGTCCTGCACGCCCAGACCGGCCTGCACCGCCCGGTGACCCACCTCCTCGCCGTCGACTTCACCCCCGCCGACCGCTACCTCGAACGCCTCACCCTGGTGTTCGACGGCGGCACCCTCACCGACCACGACGCCGCCCGCATCACCGTCCCGCCCCGCCACCGCAGCAACCTCTTCGGCGCCCGCCTCGCCGACCCCCGCGACCTCCCCACCCTCCTCAGCCCCGCCCAGCACGCCCGCACCCGACAAGCCCTCGCCACCCTCGGCCGGCCCCTCCCCCTCCTCACCCACGGCCAACACGCCGCCGCTTGACCAAGTGCTGTGCCCGGAGTGGGAAGTCGGCGGGCCCGACTTCCCACTCCGGCAACCGTCACACGCCGGTGGCCCCGTCGACGCGTTCCCGGACCAGGTCGGCGTGGCCGTTGTGGCGGGCGTACTCCTCGATCATGTGGACGTAGATCCAGCGGAGGCTGACGTCCTGCTCCATGAAGCGGCCGGTGTCGGTCAGGGCCCGGCCGGCGCAGAGCTCGCGGGAACGCGCGATCTCCGCCTGCCAGGTGGCGAGGGCGGCGTGCAGTGTGGCGTCCTCGGCCAGGTGGAAGCCGCCGTCGGGGGCGGACGGGTCGGCCTGCGGGTCGTAGATGGACGGGACCTGTTCTCCGGCGAACACCCGGCGGAACCAGTTCCGCTCCACCTCCGCCATGTGCTGGACGAGGCCGGTCACGGTGAAGCCGGACGGCGGCACGGACGCGATGGCGGCCTGCCCGTCGTCCAGGCCCTCGCACTTCATGGCGAGGGTGATGCGGTGGAAGTCGAGCCAACTCTCGAGCGTGGTGCGCTCGTCGGCGTTCAGCGGCGGCAGCGGGCGGTCGATGGCACTCATCGTTCGATTATCGCGGCCAATCCGGAATCTCGGCGCACCGACCACACAACAGTTCTCACGCGCGGGAGTACGGCCACAACGGACCCGCCCCGTCTCCGCGGCGGCGCAGCGGGGCGGGTCAGCCGATCAGTCCGACCCGATGCGGGCTCTGGCCGCCTCGGTCGGAGCTCCGTCGGGTGCCGTGGGGTCCGGCTCAGCCGCCGTGGCCGGCCCAGCCGCCGTGGCCGGCTCCGGTGACGGCGACGGGACGTTGTGCGTCTCCCAGGGCCATGACTCCGGGGGCGGGCCGAAGGCGCGACGGCCGGCCCGCACGGTCAGGGTGGCGATGGCGGCGTTGGCGCCACCGCCGATCACCGCGCCGATGCCGAACGGTGCCACTCGGCCGAGCACGATGATTCCCTGCTTGGTCCCGTACTTCGTGACGAAGTTCTTCCCGAGGATCTTGTTGATCTGACGCAACGTCTCGATCGGGACCTTGGCGACGACCTGACGTCCCCAGTGCTGCCCCGTCCGCTCGGCGACCTTGGTGATGGTGGCGGAGCCGCTCCCGCCGAGCATGACGCCCATCACGATCGTCCGGCGGCGCTCGAGTTCGTCGATGGGGACTCCGTGGACCTCGGCGAGCGAGAGCGCGTAGAGGGCGCTCAGCTCAAGGGAGGAGAGGGTCTCGCCGGCTGACAGCGCCAGCGCGACCCCGGTGCCCACGCCGGGCGCCGCCGCGGTTCCGCCGACCGCGGCGCCCGTCCCGGTCAAGGCGCTGACGTACATCCGCTCCAGAGTGCGGATCACCTCCGCCGGTGTCGCCCCGGGGTTCCGCTGCCGGGCGCGGGCGATGTTCTTGCGCACCAGCGGGGTCTGGAGGCCGATGGCCTTGTCCACGAGGTCGAGGACCCGCTGCCCGCGGGCGGCCGCCGCCGGAGCCGGTTCGTCGGGAGCACCTGTTGCCATGCCTTGAACTCCTTGGGTCGTCACGTTCCGCAGAGTCTCCCACCCGAACCGGCCGAGTGGACCTCGCTTCCGGTGAACGAGACCCTCAGGCGTCGTCGAGCCGTTCGTGGAGGTCCTCGCCGAAGCGGGAGCGGTAGACGCCGTGGACGATGGCCGCGGGGGACTGGTAGCCCCGGTGCCGCGGGTCCGACACCACCTCGTCCCACGGTGCCGCCTGGTCCGGGAGCGGCGGCGTGCGGCCCGGATACAGTCGCGCGGCCTCCTCCAGCGCCAGGTCCCCCGCGACCACCGCGCTCCACAGTCCGCGGCCCTGGCCGACGACCCACAGGCACAGGTCCTCGGTGCTGTCCTCGGACCAGACGTCCCCGTCGACGCTCACGCCTTCCGAGAAGTCGGCCAGCTCGTCCGCCGCGGACTCGTAGGCGAGCGCGAAGGCTTCGAGGGCCTCCCGCGGCCGGGACCCCAGCCACGACTCCAGGGCCGACAGCTGAGGGTGGGTCGTCTCCAGGACCTCCCAGAACCAATCGCGCGCCTGATCCGGTTCCATCGGCGGTCAGGAAGCTCCGACGAGGCGGAACGCCAGGCAGACCACGGGCGTGCCGTCCTCCACCCGGGTCCCCAGCCGCTCCCAGTAGCCGCGGTGGCCGGTGCGCCACTCCTCCAGGGAGGCGTCACCCTCGCCCTCCGCCCGGGCGTGCTCCCAGGTGACCTCGGCGAACGGCCTCACCTCCACGCCGGTGATCTCGATGACGCCGACGAGCTCGCCGTCGTCGTCGAGCAGCGCCAGCCGTTCACCGGGGTACTCCAGGCCCTCCGCCTCCTCGGCGTACTCGGCCAGCAGGCCGGTGGTGGCGGTCTTCCGGCCGGCCAGCGCCAGGGCGTTCAGCTCGGCCCTCACCGGGCCCGGGGTGCCCAGCTCCATCGAGCGCAGGCCGTTGACGCGTGGCCACATCCCCTCATCACCTCTTCTTCCGGGTGCCGCGATCGTGTCTCCGGCCGACGATACGGCGGCGGGGCGGCGGGTGGGAGCGAATATGGGTGAAAGTAGGTTAGCCTTACCTAAATTCAGGTGAGAGGAGACGGCCCTGACCAGCACCACCGCCCCCGCGCGCTTCCTGCTCTTCCCGCTCCAGGTGGTCCGGGCCACCCGGGTCACCCCGCACATGGCCCGGATCACCCTCGGCGGCCCCGGCCTCGCCGGATTCGTCAACGGCGGCCTCGACCAGCGGGTCAAGCTCCTGCTGCCGCTCCCCGGACAGACCGAACCCCTCATGCCCGAGGGCGAGGAGGAGTTCGGCTGGTACCAGAGCTGGCGGGCCATGGACCCCGCCATCCGGCCGGTGCTGCGCACCTACACCGTCCGCGCGCAGCGCCACGACCCCGACGAGGTCGACATCGACATCGCCGTCCACGGCGACCACGGTCCTGGCTCGCGCTGGGCCGGGACTGCGGCGCCCGGCGACCGGGTGATCGTCTGCGGGCCGGCGGTCGAGGACGCCGGCGGCGTCGAGTTCCGGCTGCCCGACGGGGCGGACTGGGTGCTGCTCGCGGGCGACGAGTCCACGCTGCCCGCCGTCGCCGCGATCCTCGACGAACTGCCCGAGAGCCTCCCGGTGAAGGTGTTCGCCGAGGTCGAGGGGCCACGGGAACACGCCTACCTGCCCGCCGACCGCCCCGCCACCGAGATCACCTGGCTGCACCGGGGCGCACCGGACACCCCCGCGCTCCCCGACGCCGTCCGCGCCGCCGACCTGCCGGACGGCGCGCCGTACGCGTGGATCGCGGGCGAGGCGGCGGCCGTCCGCGAACTGCGCCGTCACCTGGTCCGCGAGCGCGGGTACGACCGGCGCGCGGTCTGCTTCATGGGCTACTGGCGCCTCGGCCGCACCGAGGACCAGCGGGCCGACGAGCCGGTGGAGACGGACGCGGACTGACGGCGGCGGCGCCCGGATTCGAGGGAGGTCGAAGGGCTTTGCCCGGCCGGCTCGCGCGCGGTGAGACTGGCCGGGCCGACGCGGTCCCGAGCGGGAGCGGCGGCAGTGTCCGGGTCCCACCCAGCAGCGACTTCAGGAGAGTGCCCGTCATGAGAATCGCGCGTTCCCTCGTCCCCCGTGCCGGTGTCGCCGCCGGTGCCGTGCTGATGGCGGCCGGGCTGCTGGGCGGTCCCGCCCAGGCCGCCGACGGCGCCCCGGCCGCGAGCGCACCCGCGGCCGCCGCCGCTGCCGCGGTGTCGGACGCCAACCAGACCGTCATCTACGGCACCGCGAGCCTCAACCGCGGGGAGAGCTGGTCCTCACCGGACGGCAGCACCGTGCTGTACCAGCAGTGGGACGGGCACGTGGTGCTGTACAAGAACAACGTCGCCATCTGGACGGCCGTCGGCAGCTACGGGGTCGGCACCTACCTCTACATGCAGGCCGACGGCAACCTCGTCGCGTACGACGCCGCCATGCGCGCCGTGTGGAACAGCCGCACCCCGTACCACCCGGGCGCCTACCTCGCCGTCCAGAACAGCGGCAACCTGGTCATCTACGCCGGCAGCACCCCGATCTGGTGGTCCAACTACCGCCCCGGCGGCGACCCGACCGACCCCGAGTGCCGCCCGGGCCGCCTCTGCCCGTGACCCGGTAGCGCCGCACCCCCGCGATCCCGCCCCGCCCGGCCCCCGTCCGGGCGGGGCGTACGTGTCCAGGGTGACGCCGGGCGGCGCAAGAACGTGTCGAAGCGGTGTCAATACTCCCTGTCGTCATCTCTTTGAATCGGATACAGCCAACTACCGGCGTTCTGCACCACTCCTGATGCGGAGTCGCCATGATTCTGGTGACTCCGCAGGGCGACGGCTCTGCTGCTGTCGGTCGGAGGAAGCGCTCCGCCGTCCCCGGCCGGCCGCCAGTGGTGGAGTCGTGCGACCGTACGGCCGCCGGTCCCCGGGTCCTCCGGACCCGCCGTCGGCGTGCGGACCGATGAGGGGAAGTCCCTTGCCTTCTGCACCTGCCCGCACACGCCGGCCCTTCTCCGCCCGGGGGCGCCGCCTGATCTCCTTCGCCACGGGTGGCGCCCTGGCCCTCTCGGGATTGGTGGCGCTGGGCGCGCCCGCGCACGCCGCGACCGGCCCGCTCGCCTACGTGGCCAACCTCGGTGGCAACACCGTCTCGGTGATCGACACGAGCACCAACGCCGTCACCGCCGGCGTCACGGTCGGCAGCGGTCCCGCCAACGTGGTGGTCTCCCCCGCCGGCACCCGGGCGTACGTCACCGACTTCGGAGGCAACACCGTCTCGGTGTTCGACACCGCGACCAACGCGGTGACCGCGACCGTCCCCGTCGGCAGCAGCCCGCTCACGGTGGCGCTGACCCCGTCCGGAGCGCTCGCGTACGTCACGAACAACGGCACGGACACGGTCTCGGTCATCGACACCGCGACCAACACGGTCAGCGCCACCGTCACGGTCGGAAGCGGACCGAACGGGGTGGCGGTGAACCCGTCGGGCACCACCGCCTACGTCACGAACAACTACACGAGCACGGTCTCGGTCATCGACACCGCGACCAGCACGGTCACCGCCACCGTTCCGGTCGGCAGCGCCCCCTCGGGCGTGGCCGTCAGTCCCACCGGGGCCTTCGCCTACGTCACGAACAACGGCGGCTCCACGGTCTCGGTCATCGACACCGCGACCAACACGGTCAGCGCCACCGTCCCGGTCGGGACCGCTCCCAACGGCGTGTCGTTCAACGCGGCCGGCACCCGGGCCTATGTCGCCGACGCCGGCAGTGCCACCGTCTCCGTGGTCGACACCGCGACCAGCACCGTCACCGCGACCGTCCCGGTCGGCAACAATCCGGCCCAGGCCAGGATCAACCCGTCCGACACGGCCGTCTACGTCACCAACCAGTCCGACAACACGGTTTCGGTGATCGACACCGCCACCAACACGGTCACCACGACGATCACCGGGTTCACCGGCCCCTACGGCATGGCCTTCGAGCCCGCGCCGCAGACGGCGGACATCGCCGTCGCGCTCGCCGCCCAGCCGCACCTGGGCATCCTGGTGCCCTACCTCCGCTACACCCTCACCGCCCACAACACCGGCCCCGGCGCCCTCGCATCGGCGACCCTCACCGCCACACTTCCGGCCGGTACCTCGGCCACCGCGCTCGCCGCCGGATGCACCTCCGTGGCCACCACGGTGACCTGTGCCTACGGCCCGATCGCCGCCGGCGCGAGCGTGAGCAAGACCTTCCGCGTCCCGCTGAGCCTGCTGACCCTCGGCCCGGTCACCGTCACCGGCGTGCGGACCGCCTCCGCGCCCGTCGACCCCAACCCGGCCAACGACACCGCGGCCGTCACCTGCACCGCCCTCTCCATCGTTCTCGTCAGCTGCCCCTGACCCGACCAGGAGGGGGGTGAGGCCGCAGAGCATCCCCCTGTGGTGTCGTGCGTGGTGAGCCGGTCGGGTTGCCGCGCACGACACCACGTCGTCCGCCACGACCGGAGCGCCGTGGAGCGGCGTGGAGCGGCGTGGACCGGTGTGGACCGGCGTGGAGAACGCGCGTCCGGCCCGACTGTGCGGCTCAGCGACGCGGCGACGACTCAGCGGCGGGGTGGGTCGATCCGGGTGCGGGCCGGGGCGAGGAGGCGGTTCAGCAGCTCGGCGCCCTCAGGGGTGTCCAGGGGGACGGGGGCGGTGCCGAGCGGCTTGACCAGGGGAGTGGTGGCGTCGCGCTCGTAGAGGATGCAGGCGCTGCTCCCCAGGTCCCGCTTGGAGGGCCAGCGCAGGCCGAGCGCCCACGGTGCCTGGCCGCGGATCCAGGCCGCCCAGCGGCGGGTGTGCGGGTAGGCCTCGGGGGTGGAGTGGATCAGCCACTCGTCCTGGTGGACGGCCGCGAGCTGGTCGAGCGTCATCAGGCCGACCAGCGGGATGTCGCAGGTGGTCTCGATCCGCGACAGCACCCGGCCCCGTACCGAGGCGCGCCGGATCCGTCGCCATCCGCGCTCGTCGAAGGGGACGCCGCGCACCAGCGTCTCCATCACCGCCGTCCGCTCCGAGAACCCGGCGTACAGGTACGGCAGATGGGTGCCGTCGCCCTGGTAGGAGCAGAACCGGCCGCCCTCGTAGTGGGTGTCGGACGGGTACGGGTTGAACGAGGTGGCTGGGTAGGCGGCGGAGTGCACCCGGTGCAGGACGGTGCCGGCGGGCAGCACCTCGCGGTGCGGGGTGGCGCGCACGGTCGCGGCGGGGACCTTCACGTCGGGCATGCCGTCACCACTCCGCGATCTCGGCGCGGGCGGCGGCGAGCAGCGCGTGCTCGCCGGTGGTGCCCAGCAGACGGGCGGGGACGGCTTCCAGCCAGGCGTTGGCGCCCAGCCACCAGTCGGCCACGCCCCACGGGTCGTCGTCGGCGTCGAGCAGGCGGTTGACGGCGACGACGACCGGCAGCGGGCGGCCGGAGGCGCCGTCGAACTGGAACGCCGGGAGGCGGACGGTGCCCTGGCGGTCGGTCAGCCGGATGAGGTCGGGGTCGCCGGGGTCGTGCCCGCCGGCCCGGTAGTCGGCGGCGCTGACGGAGTCCGCCGCGAGCAGCCAGTCGTCGGCGTCGGGCGGGGGTGCGGAGTCGCCCGGGGGCGCGCCGTCCGGGGGCGTGGCGCGGTCCGGGGGCGTGGCGCCGGCCTGGGCTGCGGCGTGGTTCGGGGGGGTGGCGCCGGCCTGGGGCGCGATGCGGTTCGGTGGTGTGGCGCCGGCCTTCGACGAGGAGGACCGGAGCAGGGCCGCGGCACCGGTCTGGATGGTGCCCATGGAGTCCCCGTCGCCGTGCACCACGATGCCGATGTGGCCATGAGTGAAGCGCACGGAGTCGCCGAACAGCCCGCGTACCGGGTGCCCGTCCGGAAGGGCGCTGAGCACCAGCCGGATGATCCTGCGCGCGACGCGCGTCGGATCGCCGGTCGTGTCCGCGACGAGTTCCGCGAGCGCGGCCCGGGAGCGTTCGTCGATCGACTCCCAGATCTCGTCCCAGTGCGCGCGCAGCGTCGCCAGCACGATCTCCGGCTCCATCGCCCCCACCCCCGCCCGATCCCGATCCGCGCCCGTCGGCCGTGCGCCAGGGTAGCGGGTCTGGGCGCTGCGCGGGTGGTGATCTCGGATTCGCAAAGGTGGGACGGCCTGGCCGGATCTGCGGCATGATGATGCCTCAGCAGCACCTCGGGGGCGGTGCAGGGTCGCGCGCGGTCAACTGTCGCGTGTCGTCACTCACGACCCGCAACCGGCCTCGGCGGCGCGTGCGGGGGTCCGGACCGTCGGTGTGCCCCCGGTCCGCTCCGCAGGTCACGACTCGCGCTCGGAAGGCGGCCGGTGAGCAGTTCCGCGGGATACGGGTGGTCCTATGTCGACCAGGAGGCCGAGCGCCGCCGGCGGTTGCGCGCCCGGCTGGCCGCCGAGGCCCAGCGCGCCGAGAACCTCCGCCGGGCCGAGGAGCGGCGGGCGGACCTGCGGGCCCGGCTCGGTGAGCTGAGCGAACAGGCCCAGGGGCTGCGCGGCGAGGCCAAGCAGCTGCGGCGCGCGTACCGGACGGCCCGGGTCACCGTGGAGACGGTCACCGTCGGGGCGGGGGCGGACGAGGCCGAGCTGACGCGGGCGATCGAACGGGCGCGGGCGGCCAACGCCCGTGCGGCGCGGGAGCTGGCGGAGGCGGTGCAGGACGTCTGGTCGGCGGTGCTGCCGGAGGCGGTGGCCGAGCCGGAGCGTCCGCGTACGGTCCGCACGGACGGAAACACCGCAGCACAGGCAGCCGGGGCCGCTCAGGCCGCCGAGGCCGCCGAGGCCGCCGGACGCGAGCGGGCCGAGCGGACCGAGCGGGTCCGCGCCGGCGCCCTCGCCGAGGCGCAGACCGTCCTCGACCGCGACGTGCCGCGCTGCGACCCGGCCGACCTCGAACGCGTCGCCGGCCTGGTGCGCGCGCTGAAGGCGGCCGGCACCGTCTCCGACGTGCGGACGACGCTCAACGACCTCGCCGCCCTCGTCCAGCACTCGGTGCGGCGCCGAGCCCGCGAGGAGGAGCGCGCCGAACTGCGCGCCGCCCTGGTCGAACTGGCCCAGGACGCGGAGCCGGCCGACCGGGACCGGCTGGTCGCGGACCTCGCCGCCGCCGACGACCCGGCGTACCTGCGGCCCGCCGTGGAGGCGGCCGTGGCCCGGGCGGACGCGCACCGCCACCGGGCGCCGGTGGCGGAGGCGCTCGCCGAGGTGCTGCGCGCGCGGGACTACCAGGTGGGCGACGGCTTCGCGGACCTGCTCGCCGAGGAGGGCGAGGTGGTGGTCCCGTTCGGCGACCCGGATCCCGGGCAGGCGGGGGCCGGCGCGGGGGAGGCGGACGGCGAGCCGCCCGCCCCCGGGTACGGGCTGCGGCTGGTGCTGGCGCCGGACCGGGCGACCCTGTCCACGGCGGTGGTGCGTCGCGACGACACCGGCAGCGGTGACCGGGAGCAGGACGAGGAGCAGGACGAGGCCGTCCAGCAGTGGTTCTGCGACGAGCAGTTGCCCGCCATCGAGGACGGCGTCCGGGAGCGGGGCGTGCGGCTGGAGCGGACGTCCGCGATGCCGCCGGGCGCGCTGGCGGCCGGTCTGGTCCCGGGCGGGTGGTGGCCGCAGCCGCCGTCCGAGGCCGCCCCGCCGCGCCGCCGCAGGAAGACGGGCGGCGCCGGGAACGAGTCGACCGGCGTCCGCCCCAAGCCGCAGGAGCGTCACCGTGACCGCTGAGCCGCCGCCCCCGTCCGCCGACCGCGCGGACCTGCGCAAGGACGCCGCGCCCGAGCCGTCCGACGACAACCCGAGGCCCGCCACGCCCAGTTGGATCCGCGAACTGGACATGGCGCTCACCGTCTACCCGCAGGTGCTGCTCACCGGCAACGTCCGCGACCAGTACCTGCTGCCCGACGACCACGCCGCCGGCAGCAGCGAGACGCTCGCGCCGTACAGCCTCGGCGGGGTGATCGAGTCGATGTGCGCGGCCCGCGGTTACGGCGCGATCGCCTTCGTCGACCAGGTCAACGACCGCATCGCCCTGCTGCGGCTGAGCGCCACACCGGAGCAGATCCCCCAGGTGATCCGGGAGTTCGTCGAGCGCGACGAGCGGTGGCGGCGCGGCGGGGGACCGGAAGGCTCCGGTGGCAGCGGCTCCGGTGGTAGCGGCTCCGGTGGCAACGGCTCGCGCGGGCACGAGGGCGAGCGCGAGCATGAGGACGACGGCGAGCCGGACATGCTGGACCGCCTGCGCGACGCGATGGTCGGCGTCGTCCAGCACCCCGGGCCGCCGATCGCGCTGGTCGTCCCGTACGCGGGCCGGCTCGGCTCGCCGCAGGCGCCCGTCGCCGGCGAGGCCGCCCGACTCTTCGCCGCCGCAGAGGAGTTGGGCCACACCGCCCGGCCGGTGCAGGGATCGACCGCGGTCACGCCGTACAACACGGTGTTCTGGGTGGTGGAGCGGCAGGAGGAGCTGCCGAGGGAGTTCGCGGTCGGCAGCCGGGCCCTGCGGGTGATCAACGTGCCGCAGCCGCCGCACGACCAGCGGCTGGCCGCGGCCCGGCACGTGGTCGGCGGGCTCGCCCGCTACCAGGCGGTGACCGGCGGACCGTCCCTCGGCGAGGCCGAGACCGCGGTGGCGGCCAAGGCGCTCGCCGACTCCTCGCACGGGATGGGCAGTTCGGAGGTCATGGCGATCGGCCGGATGGCCCTGGACCGCGGCCTGCCCGTGCAGCGGCTCGACGAGGCCGCCCGGCTGTACCGGATCGGTGTGCTGGACAACCCGTGGGCGACCGCCGAACTGCGCGAACGCATCTCCGCGGGCGAGGAGTTCCTCAACGGCAAGGTGATCGGCCAGCCGCACGCCGTCCGCCGTACCCTGGAGATCTTCATGCGCTCGGCGGCCGGGCTCAACGGCGCCCAGGCGTCCAGCTCGCCCAGCCGGCCGCGCGGCACGCTCTTCCTGTCCGGCCCGACCGGCGTCGGGAAGACCGAACTCGCCAAGGGCGTCGCCGAGATGATCCTCGGCAAGGACGCCCGGCCGATCCGCTTCGACATGAGCGAGTTCGCCGAGGAGCACGCCCGGGACCGTCTGATCGGCGCCCCGCCGGGCTTCGTCGGCCACGACGCCGGCGGCGAACTGACCAACGCCGTACGGGCCAACCCGATGAGCGTGCTGCTCTTCGACGAGATCGACAAGGCGAACCCGCGGCTGTTCGACCTCTTCCTGCAGATCCTGGAGGACGGCCGGCTGACCGACGGGCGCGGCGCCACCGTCTACTTCACCGAGTGCGTGCTGATCTTCACCTCCAACCTCGGTGTGAAGGCCGTGGTGATGGACGACCCGGCGAACGACGGGACCGGGGAGGGTGGCGGGGCCGAGGCGGCCGGCTCGGGTGGGACCGGCGGGACCGCGCCGCGCACCACCAAGCGGGAGTTCAACCGCCACGACGATCCGATGCTGGTCCGTCAGGGCCTGCGCGACGCCTTCGACGCCTTCTTCAACGAGCAGATCAAACGGCCCGAGCTGCGCAACCGCTTCGGTGACAACTTCATCCCGATGGACTTCATGCAGGAGAAGTGGGTGCCGCAGATCCTCGACAAGGCCATCGCCTCGGTGGCGGCCCGCGTCCAGGAGGTCCACGGCGCCGCGCTCGCCCTCTCCGACGACGCCTGGGAGGTGCTGCGGGTCGAGGCCACCCGGCGGCTCGACCACGGAGGGCGCGGCGTGCTGACCGCCGTCGAGTCGGCACTGGTCAACCCGCTCGCCAAGGAGGTCTTCCGGACCCCGCCCCGGCGCGGCGAGCGCATCGAGGTGGTGGCCGTCGAGGGCGACGAGGACGGCGAGGGATACCGCTTGGAGGTCGAACGGTGGCCGGGCTGAGCGCCGACGGCGCCGCCGGTGCCGCGTCCGCCGGTGCCCCGGTCGCCGTGGTCGCGCAGGTCTCCCGGCCGGTGACCGCGCTCGGACCCGGCCGGCGGCTCGGCGTCTGGTTCCAGGGGTGCACGCTGGCCTGCCCCGGCTGCATGTCCCGGCACACCTGGGACCGTTCCGCGGGAAGGGAGTTGACCGTCGACCGGTTCGCCGCGCTGTGGCGCGCCGCGCTCGCCGACGGCCTGGACGGCCTCACCGTCAGCGGCGGCGAACCGCTGGAGCAGCCCGCCGCCCTCGCCGCGCTGCTCGCCGCCGCCGACGCGGAGCGCCGCCGGGCCGGCGCCACGGCCGACCTGCTGGTGTACACCGGCTGGGAACCGGAGGAACTGGCCGCCGACCCGGTCACCGCCGCCGCCCTGGACGGGGCGGACGCGGTGATCACCGGCCGCTACCGGGCCGGGCAGCCGACCCGGCTGGTCTGGCGCGGTTCGGCCAACCAGCGGCTCACCACCCGTACGGCGCTCGGCCGCGAGCGGTACGCGCCCTTCCTGGAGCACCGGCCGGAGCGGCCCGAACTCCAGGTCCGGGTGAGCGGGGGCGAGGTCCGGGTGATCGGGGTGCCGCGCCCCGGGGACCTGGGCCGGATCGAACGTGACCTGGTACGGCGCGGCGTGACCCTTCGGGAGACCTCGTGGCGACCGTGATCTACCGCTGCCCGGTGGGCGCGCCGGGGGAGTGTCCGACCTCCGGCACCCGGGGGTACTGCCAGGTGCACATGTTCCAGCAGTTGGAGCGGTACGACCCGGCCGAGGACATGCCTCCGGAGCCGCCGGTGCCGCCCGCTCCGGCTGCTGCGGTTGCTCCGGCTGCTGCGGTCGGCGGTCCCGGGCCGGCGACCCGCCCGGCCCCGGCGCGTCCGGCCCGTCCGGCGCGCCCGCCCCGGGCGCCGGAGGTCCGGCTGGCGCTGGTGATCGCCGGGGTCCTGCTGCCCGTCCGCGCCGAACACCGGCGCGGGGGCGGCGGACTGGCCGTCGGCCGCGACGAGCCCGACTGCGCCGCCGTCCCCGGCCTGGCCGGCCTCGACCAGCTCTCGCGGCACCACGCACGGCTGCGCTGGATCGACGGCGCGCTGCACGTCGAGGACCTGGACTCGACCAACGGCACGTTCGTCGACGGCCGCCGGATCACCGGCCCGACCCGGATCGGGCCGGGGCAGCGGCTGCGGTTCGCGATGGACGTGGACGCCCAGGTGATCGAGATCGACGAGTTCGGCGCTCCCCGGTGAGCCGGGGGCGCGAGGAGGAGAACGGCGCGATGGCCGACACACCGCCGGAGCCGAGCCCGCCCACCCGCAAGCAGGGCCGAGGACAGGGGCGCGGGCAGGACCGAGGACAGGGGCGCGGGAACGCCCCTGCCGAGAGCCCGCGCACCCGCGTCCAGCGCGGCCCCGGCGGCCCGAACGGCGGGGCCGCCGACTCGGCGAGCCCGCGCACCCGCGTCCAGCGTGAGCGCCCGGACCCCGCCGCCGACGGCGCGGTCCCGGGCCCGCGCACCCGGGTGCAGCGCGGTGCGGCCACCCGCGTCCAGCGGCCGGGCGGCCCCACCGCCCCTGCCGACTCCTCCGACTCCACCGACTCCGCCGCCTCCGCCGAGTCCGCCACGCCGCCCGCCGGAGCGCCCACCGACCCGGCCGGTGCGTTCCCGACCGCCCTCACCGACCGCTACCGCCCGCTGAGCCCCGTCGGCTCCGGCAGCGAGGGCACCGTCTGGCACGTCCGCCGCGTAGACGGCGGCGGCGACGCGGCGGTGAAGGTCGGCAACCCCGGCGTGCGGGCCGACACCGAACTGCTCGCCCACCTCGCCGGCGACCCGGCCTTCCGCCGGCACGTCCCCGAGATTTTCGGCCACGGCCAAGTCGAGCACGCGGGCGCGCTCTGCGACTGGATGGCGATGGAGTACCTCCCGGTCACCCTCGCCGACCACGTCGCCGAGCTGCGCGACCGGCGCCGCCTGGACCGGCCCGGCGAGGGCGAGCGGATCATCCGCGAGCTGGTCGACCTGCTGGCGTTCTGGCAGACCACCATCGCGCGCAACCCGGTCGACTTCAAACCCGCCAACATCCTGGTCCGCCCGGCCGGGAAGGGCGGCCGCTCCGCCGCCCAGTTCGTGGTGGCCGACTTCGGCGGCGTCGCCAAACTCACCGCCAGCCGCCGCTTCTCCACCGACATGCAGGTCACCGTCGCCTACATGGCGCCGGAACAGCTCGCCGGCCACAACCACCCGGCCGGCCCGTGGTGGGCGCTCGGCACCATCCTCCACGAGGTGTTCACCGGCGCCGGCCGCTACCGGCGGGCGGACGGCGGGCTGATCAGCGACGAGGCGCTGCAGATCCGGCTGGTGATGGACGCCGAGGTGGACGTCTCCGCGGTCGCCGACGAGCGCCGCCGGCTGCTGCTCCAGGGCCTGTTCACCAAGGACCCGGCCGACCGCTGGACGGCCGAGCAGGTCCGCGCGTGGCTGGGCGGCGGCAGCCCGGAGGTGGTGCGCAGCCGGGTCGACCCGCCGCCGTCCGAGCCCGCGCCGAGCGGGCCGGCGCACCGTCCGCTCGCCTTCCGCGGCCAGGACTTCCACCAACCGGCCGCGCTCGCCGAGGCGATGCTCGGGCGCTCGGCGGACGCGGCGGCGTGGCTGGTCAGCGGCGGGGCACGGCGGCTGCGGGACTGGCTGCGGGACGAGGTCAAGGACACCGTCCTCGACCTGCACTACCTCAAGGACGTCGAACGCGGCACCCCGGCCGAGAAGTCGGCGGCGGCCTCCCGGGCCGTGCTGGCGCTCGGCGCGGCGTTCACGCCGGAGGCGGTCCCGCACGTCCGGGACCGCCGGGTGGACGCCGCCGGACTTGCCGAACTGGCCGGAGAGCCAGACGGGTTGGCGTTCGTCGACGAGCTGGTCGCGGCCGGGCTGCCCGCGCTCGCCGCCCGCTTCGACTGCGGGCACGGCGCCTGCCCGGAGCGGGCCTGCGCCCGGCTGCTCGGGCTCACCCGGCTGGCGGCCGCGCTGACCGCAGTCGAGCGCGAGGCCCGCACCCTCGGCGGCCGGGGCGGCGGCAACGGCGACGGCCGGCTCACCGCGAGCGAGCGCAAGGCCGCCCGGCGCTGGGTGCTGCTGCTCACCGTCCAGCCGGACCAGCAGCGGCGCGCCGTCGTCGGGCGGCTCTCGGTGCTGCCGGGCCCGCTGGCCGGGCTGCCCGGGCCCGCCCACGCGGCGCTCGCCGCCGTCGGCGGGGCGGTGGGCGCGGTGGCGGCGCGGGTGCGCGGCGGTGGGCGGGAACGGTTCCGCCGGAACTGGTCGGAGCTCAGCCGCCGGGCCTTCGCCGCCGATCCGGCCACGGCCGACGGCCGGGGCGTGCTCGCCGCGGCGGCCGTGCTGCAGGTGCGCAGCGTGCGGGCGGGCGGTGCGCGGCGCGGGCGCAACCGGGGGGAGTGGAAGGCGGACGCGCGCGCCTGGTGGGGAGGCGCACGCAGCGCGCTGCCCCGGCGTGCGGTGGCGGCCGTGCTGCTGTTCCTCGCGCTCGCCATCACGCTCTGGTCGGGGACGGTCTGGCGGTTCGCCGTCGACTTCGGAACGGGAGCGCAGGTGCTGCCCGGCGGACCGTTCGGCGGACCGCTGCGGACCGCCGGCGAGTCGGCGGCGCGGGCGACGGCCGGCCAGCTCGGCGCGGCGCTGGTCGCGGCGGTGGCGGTGACGACGTTCCCGGCCCGGGTCGGGCGGCGGATGCTGTTCCTGGCCGTCGCCGCCTCCTTCACCATCGGCTACCTGCGGCTCGGACCGCCGATGACGGTGCTGAAGCCGCCGCAGGCGGTGGTGGACCGCGTGGTCATGTTCGAGGGCGGGTTGGGGAGTTGGGCGGGCGTCGGCGCGGTGGGGGCGGTCGTGCTCGCGCTGGTCCTCAACGGGCGCTCGGTGCGGTGGCTGCTGACGCCCGCCCACGAGGCGTCGGAACGGGCGGCCGGCGACCGTCGCCGCCTCGCCGCCCGCCGCCGCGCCGCCCGCGCGGGCGGGACGACCGGCTTCCGTGACCGGCTGCTGTTCGGCCTCGGCGGGACGCTCGCGCTGACCCTGCTGCTGTGGGCGGCGGTCGAGGTCCGGCTCGCCGTCGTCGACCGGGACCGCCACCTCACCCCGGAGTCCTGGGGCACCGGCCAGACCGGCGCCGGTTACCAGGCCGACTACCTGCTGCTCCTGGCCTTCCTCGCCCTCCTCGCGGCCTGCGCCACCCCGCGCGCGGCCCGCCGCCTCCTGGCCGCCGCCGCCGTCGGCACGGTCACCCTCGGCGCCTGGCCCCCACCCCTGGGCCCCCTGGAAGCCCTCCGCATCCCCGTCCTGGCCCCCCTCTTCCACGACCTCGCCACCCCCTGGGGCCACGCCGCCTTCTGGGCCGCCCTCCTGATCATGCTCCCCCTCTCCGCCCACCTGGCCCTCCACGCCACCCGCCACTTCACCACCCCCACCCCCTGAAAACCCGGCCACCCCGCCCGACTCCCCACTCCACCCCCACCAAGGGCCACCACCACCCTCCCGCACCCGCCAATCTACGCGCATAGATAGCGCACCCGAACGGCGAGCCGGACTCAAAAGTCGGACCCGCCGACTTTCTGCTCCGCCGCCCACTGGGCGCGCACCGCTCGCGGGCGCATGCGGTCGGGCCCCGACTGGCTTTGTGTGTCGTTTACGCCATAGATGTCGCGCGCGAACGGCGAGCTGGATTCAAAAGTCGGCCCGCCCGACTTCCCACCCCGCCGCCCGCCCAGGGCCGACCCCGCCGGTGTGCTTGCCGACCCATCCCTGCCCCTCTCGCACATCGATCTACGCGCATAGATGGGCGGCGAAATGGCGGGCCGGATTCAAAAGTCGGGCCCGCCGACCTTCTGCTCCGCCGCCCACCGGGGTAGCGCCACTCGCGGGCGCACGTGGCCGGGCCCCGCCTGGCTTTGTGTGTCGTTTACGCCATAGATGTCACGCGCGAACGGCGAGCTGGATTCAAAAGTCGGCCCGCCCGACTTCCCGCTCTGCCGCCACGCGCATAGATAGGGGGGATGAAATGGCAGGCCGGACTCAAAAGTCGGGCCCGCCGACCTTCTGCCCCGCCGCCTACTGGGGTAGCGCCACTCACGCGTGCGCGTAGGTGGCATGGGCGAATGGCGGGCCGGATTTAAAAGTCGGCCCGCCCGACTTCCCACTCCGCCGCCCGCCGAAGGCCGGCGTCGCCCACCGGCGTGCGTGGCCAGCCCATTCCCGCCCCTCCAGTGCACCGATCTACGCGCATAGAATAGGCGGACGAATGGTGAGTGGGATTGGAAAGTCGGCTCGCCCGACTTTCCAATCCACTGCCAGCCAAGGGCTAGCCCGCCTGTCGGTGTGCGTGGTCGGCCCGCCGCCCGACCGTCTACTCCATTGCGAGGGGTCCGGGCGGCCAAACTACGCGCATAGATCGCGGGGTGAATGGCGGGCTGGATTGAGAAGTCGGCCTGGCCGACTTCCTGTTCCGTGCTGTGCGGCCGAGTGTCGTCGGGGGTGCCCAGGGCCCGCACCTGCGCGGGGGTGCACCTTGGGGGCGTGGGCTGGAATGGGAACTCGGCGTATCCGACTTCCTGATCCGCCCCTGCGCCGTTGCCGGGTTGCATCCCTGGTCTATGCGCGCTGCTCCGGGGGGCGGAGGCCGGTGAGGAGGACGGTGAGGATGTGGTCGCGGGCGGTGGGTGTGGGGCCTGCGTGTTCCAGGGCGGCGTTGGCGCCTACGAGGAGGGCGAGGAGTTCGGGGAGGGTCAGTTCGGGGCGGACGGTGCCGGCGTGTTGGGCGCGGTGGAGGAGGTCGGCGAGGAGGTCGCGGATCGCCGTCGAGGGGGCGCGCAGGGAGGTGTGGACGTCCACGCCGGCGGCCGCGAGGGCCTCGGCGAACGCGGTCTTGCCCACCGACTGTTCGGCGATCAGCCGGAAGCAGGCGAACAGGGCCTCGGCGGGCTCGGAATCGGCCGCCGCCCGGGCTGCGCCGGTCGCGATGATCTCCAGCCGGCGCACCATCACCGCCTCCAGCAGTGCCTCCTTGGTGGGGAAGTGCCGGAACAGCGTGCCGACCCCCACGCCGGCGGCGCGGGCGATCTCCTCGGTGGGGACGCCGACGCCCCGGGTGGTGAACACCTCGGTGGCGGCGTCCAGCAGCTTGGCCCGGTTGCGGGCCGCGTCCGCCCGGAGCGGGCGGTCCTGAGTGCCGCTCAACTCTCCAACTCCCTTTCCTGATCGATGGCGGGAACGACGGGCGCCCACCCCTGGACAACCGGAGTCGCCAGTCCGTATGGTCTAAACGGAGTCGCTGGTCCGGTTCTGGCGGCGCACATCATTCCGGGGGTTGATCATGTCCGAAACACGGTCGCCGCGCGAGGTCTTCCGCGCACTGCTCGACGGCATCACGGCCGGGCGGTTCGCCGAGCTGGACGGGTTCTACGCCGAGGACGCGGTGGTGGAGATGGTGTTCGAGCCGGTCGGCCCGCGCCTGGTGGAGGGGCGGGCGGCGCTGCGGGAGCGGTTCCTCGCCCTGGGCGAGCGCACGCCGCTGGAACTGAGCGCCCGCGACATCGTGGTCCGAACCACCGACGACCCCGAGGTGGTCGTCGGCGAGTGGGACTACCACGTCCGCCACCGCGGCACCGGCCAGGAGTTGACGGTGGCCAACATCCAGGTGCTGCGCGTGCGCGACGGCCTCATCGTGCACAGCCGGGACTTCCACGACCACCTCGCCCTCACCCGCCTGCTCGGCACCGTGCCCCAGCCGGTCGCCGACCCGGACGCGGGGTAGCCGGCGGCAGCGGCCGCTCAGCGCGCGAGGACCCGGCGCAGCCAGCGCAGCCGCGCGGCGAGGGCGTCCCGGCTGACCGCCGCCCCGGGCGCGACCGTGTCGAAACCGTGGAACGCGCCCGCCCAGACGTGCAGTTCGGCCTCGCCGCCGGCCCGCCAGACGGCGTCGGCGTACGCCACGGCCTCGTCGCGGAAGGTCTCGGCCGACCCCACCTCCAGGTAGGCCGGCGGCAGCCCCGAGAGGTCCGTGGCCCGCGCCGGGGCCGCGTACGGCGGCAGGTCGGGGGCGCCCCGGCGCTCGCCGAGCGCGGCCCGCCAGGCGGTCGCGTTGGAGGTGCGGTCCCAGGTGTCGTGGCCGGCCAACTGGTGGGCGGAGAAAGTGTTGTTGCGGTCGTCGAGCATCGGGCTCAGCAGCATTTGCCCGGCCGGGACCGGTCCGCCGCGGTCACGGGTCAGCAGGGCGAGCGCCGCCGCGAGTCCGCCGCCCGCGCTCTTGCCCCCGACGACGACGCGCCCGGCGTCGATGCCCAGCCGGTCCGCGTGCCCGGCTGTCCACCGGAGCCCGGCGAAGCAGTCCTCCACCGCGGCGGGGTACGGCGCCGCCGGGGCCAGCCGGTACCCGACGGAGACCACGGCGATGCCCAGCGGTTCGGCCAACTCCCGTAGCAGCCGGGGAAGTACGGACCAGGCGTTGCCCGTGACCAGCCCGCCGCCGTGCAGGTAGTAGAGCAGTGGCAGCGGCCCGTCCGACCCGGCGGGCCGCGCGCTCACCAGTCGCACGCCCGCCGCGTCCAGCTCCGCCACCTCGAACCGCCCGCCGTCCCGCAGCGCCTCCACGGTGGGCCGGGGGCGGGTGGCGGCGTCCCGCCGCTGCCAGGCGGCGAGGGTCTCCGGCGTGACCGGCGCCCGCGCCCCCACGCCCAGGGCCGTCAGCGCGGCGTCCAGCTCCGGGTCGAACGGCGGGGGAGCCGCCACCCCGTGGTCCCCGGCCTCCATCAGTGCCCCCTCGCCGGATGCCCGCCGGCACCCCGATCCGTCGAGCTTGCCAGGCTACGCGACGCATGACGGTGCCGGAGTGGGAAGTCGGCCGGTCCGACGTCCCACTCCGGCGCCCGGGGCTACGGGCCCGGCGGGATGTCGTAGACGTGGCCGGGCGTGACGATGCCCGTGATGGCCCGGCCGAGCAGGGTGCTGGGCTCGGCGTTGTCGGCGACGATGTCGGCGTTGAGCAGCACGACGAGGGTCGCGCGCTGCTCCGCAGGTGGATGGCGAGGCTCTCGAAGCCGAACAGCGCGCCGGTGTGGCCGATCCAGCCGTTGATGTGGCGCCTCGGGCGACAGCACGGCGGTGGCGGTGAAGGTCTTGGTCTCGCTGCCGAACCGCATGGTCATCCGGTCGGTCATGGGCGCGCAGGTCTCCTTGTCGGCCACGCCGAAGGCGCGCAGGTAGCGGCCCTGTCCGGGGAGCCACAGGCCGATCCGCACACCGGGGACGCCCGCCCTGCGCATCACCTGCTGGATGGCCTCGTCGAGCCTCGCCCGCAGCGCCGGGCTCAGCTCGCGGGCGTCGGCGGAGTCCTCGGGCGAGGCGCCGGCGCTGTACGCGGCCGGGGCGGCGGGCGGGGCGGCGGGCGGGGCGGCGGGCGCCAGCGGCACGAGTGCGGCGACGGCCAGCGCGGCCGCCGGGAGCGTGCGGGTGGGGGCCGGGCGGTGGAACGGTGCGCGTCTTCTCGTGGTCCGGGGCCTCTCGGTGGCTCGGTGGAGGGGGCTGCTCGGCCGATCGTCGGAGACGAGGCGCCGGCGCTGTACGCAGCAGCCGACGACCCATCCGATCGGCCCTGCGGGACGTCAGCCGGCCGCCGGGTGCTTCGCGCGGTGACGGCGGACGGCGTCGCGGTTGGCGCAGCGCGCGGAGCAGTAGCGGCGGCGCCCGGTCCGGGAGGTGTCGGCGAACACCGTGGCGCACTCCCCGACGGCGCAGCGGCCCAGCCGGTGCATCCCGCGCCCCACCAGATGCAGGGCGGTGCCGGTCGCGACCAGCGCGAACAGCAGGTCGCCGAGCGGGAGGTCCTCGTCGCGGTAGTGCAGGTGCCAGCCGCTGCCCGCGTGGTCGGTCACCCGGGGGTGGGCGGTGCCGGCGGCGAGCATCAGGTTGAGCCGGGCCGCGCGCTCGCGCTCGTCCGCCGCGTCGACCACCGCCTCCCAGGCGTCGAGCAGGGCGTGGGTGCGCGTCAGGTCGGCCGGCGTGCCGGGCCCTTCGACCAGGAGACCGGCCGCGCGGCAGCGGGCCACGAGTTCGCCGGCGCTCTCCGGACGCCGGTTCGTCAGCGCGGCGGCCAGGTGGACGGCGTCCTCGCCGTAAGGGTTGAGGTGCATAGGACCATGACAGCAGCATGGGTCGGCATGAGTCACCACCAAGTCGCCCTCGCGGCCCCCGCGGCCGCGCCGCCCGCGCCCGGCTACCGCTGGGTGATCCTCGGAACGGCCACCTTCACCCAGGCCGCCGCGTGCTTCTTCGTCCAGGGGATCGGGGCGATGGCCGTCCCGCTGCAGGACGCCCTCGGCCTCGGTGCGACCCAGCTGGGCCTGCTCCTCTCCGCCTCCCAACTGATGCCGCTGGTGGGCCTGGTGGTGGCCGGAGAGCTGTTGGACCGGTACGGCGAGCGGTGGGTGGTCGGCCTCGGGGCCGGGGTCGTCGCCGCGGCCCTGCTGGCCGGAAGCCTGGCTCCGGGCTACGCGTCGCTGCTCGCCGTCCTGCTGGTGGTCGGCGTGGGGTACAGCACGATCCAGCCCGGCGGCAGCAAGTCGGTGGCGGCCTGGTTCGAGCCTGCGCGCAGGGGGTTCGCGATGGGCGTCCGGCAGGCCGGGCTGCCGTTGGGCGGGGCACTCGCGGTGGCCGTCCTGCCCCCGCTCGCGGCCTCGCACGGCTGGCGGTCGGCCCTGCTGGCCGGCGGGCTGGTCGCGCTGGCGGGGGCGGGCGCGTTCGCCGCGCTCTACCGGCGGCCGCCCGGGCAGGCCGTCCCCGTCCCCGACCTCCCTTCCCCGGCGGCGAGTTCCGCCCCCGTCGCGGACCGTCTGCGGCTGCTCCGCGAGCCCGCCCTGGTCAAGGCGCTGCTGTCGGGGCTGGCCATGGTGTCGGTGCACAGCGGCCTCGGTGTGCTCGGCGCGCTGTACCTGCACGACGCCACCTCCCTCGGCGCGGGCGCGGCGGGCGCGGTGCTGGTGGCGTCCCAACTGGCGGGCATGCTGGGCCGGATCGGTCTCGCGGCGTGGAGCGACCGCAGCCGTGCGGGGCGCTACCGCCCGGTCCTGGCGAGCATGGTGGCGGCCGTGGCGGGCCTGCTCGCGCTGACCACCCCGCTCGGCCACCATCCGGTGGGCGCCGCCGTCCTGTTCACCTGGCTCGGCTTCTTCGGCATCGGCTGGTACGGCCCGTGGGTCGCCCACCTCGCCGAAGCGGCCCCGCCGGGCCGGACCGGTCTGGCCCTCGGCCTGGTGATGGCGGTCAACCAGGTGGCCGTGATCCTCGCCCCGCCCGCCCTCGGCCTGCTCCGCGACACGACCGGGGACGGCCCGGGCGGCGGGTACACCCCTGCCTGGGCGGCGCTGGCCGCCGTCACCGCGCTGACCGCGGCCCTGACCGCCCGCGAGGGCCGGACGGCAGGGCGGGCGCCCAGGACGCCGGGGCGGTGAGGTCGGCGGTGGTCGGGCCGGTGCGGGCGTCCACCGGGGGGAGGGGGCCGGGCCTGGGTGGTGGGCGTCGGCGCAGGCGCGGTCCGGCCCCGGGTGGGGCGAGCGAGGAAGGGCCGCCACTCGGCCGCTCGTGCCCGAATCGTCGGCGGTTCGGGGGACAGCGGCCGGGAATCCGACACGGGAGGGGCGGGCGGGGGATCCATGGCACGGAAGGGCGTCTACCGGTTGTGCGTCCTCGGAAGGGAGAGCAGTCATGCGTCGTCGGATCGCCGTGGTCGGGATGCTGGCCGTTGTCGGAGTGCTCGCGTCCGCCGTGCCCGCGCAGGCGGCCACGGGGGTGCTGGTGGTGAACGGCGTGGCGCGCCAGAACCCGGCACGGGGGTGTTACCCGACGCTGTCACCGGTCATCGTGCAGAACCTCACCGACGCCACGGTCGATGTGTATTCCGCGGCGAACTGTCAGGGGACGCTCACGCGGGTGATCGCACCCGGGATGTCCGCGGCGACGGTCGGATTCAGCTACTTCGTCAACTGAGCGCCGGACGCCAGGGTGGCCGCCCAGGATGCCAGGGCGGTGAAGTCGGCGGGGGTCAGGCCGGTCCGGGGGTCCACCCGGTGGAGGAGGGCCGGGCCGGGGTGGTGGGCGGCGACCCAGGTGCGGTCCGCTTCGGTGATCAGGTCGTCGACCCAGGCGAACGGGCGGCCGTGCGCCCAGTCGACGATGTCGGGCGTCTTCCAGAACACCCCGCCCTCCGGCTGCGGCCGGGGGTCGGACCAGGAGATGACGGGGAGCTCGGGCAGGCCCAGCAGGGGCGCGAGGAAGTCGTTGGCCTCCTGCTCCCAGAGCGACGGTCGACCTTGCACCTCCAGGATGCAGGCCCGTGCCGCTGACTGGAGAGTGGAACCATGGCTCGCAAGCCTGCCGGACTGGTGCGATACCTCGACCTGCTTCTGCGGAAGTCGCAGGTCGTGAGGGGTACAGCTGCCCGGGACCTCCTGTCGCTGAAGGCTCAGGAGGTGCGGGGCCGGGCGTGGGGCAAGGACAACGGCTACACCATCCGCCGGATCTACCGCGAGAACCTTTCGGCTTACAAGAAGGGCGTGAAGCGCCCCGAGTTCGAGTCGGCGGTACACGCGCTGCTCGAAGGTGAGTCGGACTGCCTGTGGGTGTACGACTCTTCCCGCTACTCCCGTCAGGGTGCGGGCGACGTGCTCAAGATCCTGGACGTCCCGGGCAAGCGCCTGGTGTTCGACCTGGACCGGCTGGACACCGAGATCCCCGCCGACCGCATGCGCATCGTCGGCAAGGCGGAGGACACCCGCGAGTACAGCCGGGTGCTGTCGGAGAAGGTCCGGGACACGAAGGCCACGCAGCGCGAAGAGGGCATGTGGCTGGCGATGCCGCCCTACGGGCTGAAGGTCACGAAGAAGCGCAAGCTCAAGCACGGCAAGTTCTGGCCGGTGATCGAGCGGATTCACCGGGAGGCAGCAGAGGGGAAGTCGAACCGGAAGATCGCGCTGGGGCTGACTGCCGACGGCTTCCGGGCGACGCGGGGCGGGCCGTTCCGCTCGAACACGGTCGGCAAGATCCTGCGCAACCCGGTGTACTTGGGGTGGCAGGTGGTGACGGTGAACGGGCACCACCAGCTCTACCTGAACGCCAAGGGCAAGCCGGTGCCGGTTTTCGCCAAGGGAGTGGAGAGGCTCTGGCGCGAGTTCCGTGAAAGCTGCCCGCGGACCTTGACGGTTGGCGATCATGTCGGGTGTCTGTAGCTGATCTTCTGGCTGTCCTCTTCCCCCAGTTCACGCTGTTGCACGTCGAGTTGGTCAGATCGGTTGGCGGGTCGGTTCGAGTTCACGCCCGGGGCCGGATGCCGGGGGCGACGTGTCCGGGCTGCGGGAGTTGTCTGAGCGCGTGCATTGCGGCTACGAGCGGCGGGTCGGCGACGCTTCGGTCTGCGGGCAGGAGCTGGTGCTTCACCTGCGGATCCGCCGGTTCTTCTGCGACAACGTCGAGTGCGGGAAGCGAACGTTCGCTGAGCAGATCCCGGGGCTGACGTTCTGGTACGGGCGTTGCACGGTGGGGCTGCGGAAGGTTCGGGAGGCAGTCGCTCTGGCACTGGGTGGTCGGGCCGGCGCCCGGCTCGCCGAGCAGATGGCGGTCGGGATCAGCCGGGACGTCCTGATACGCCTGATCCGCTCGTTGCCGGACCCGCTCATAGGGCGGGTTCACGTGCTCGGCGTCGACGATTTCGCCCTGCGCAAGGGCCACAACTACGGCACGGTCCTGGTCGACATCGAGGGCGGCCGCCCTGTCGAGGTCCTGCCCGAGCGGTCGGCCGACGCCTTGGCTGAGTGGCTCACCGAGCACCCCGGCGTTGAGGTGGTCTGCCGCGACCGTGCCCGCTACTACGCGGACGGGGCGGACCGCGGCGCCGGCACGGCGACGCAGGTCGCGGACCGGTTTCATCTCTGGCAGAACCTCGGTGAGGCGGCCGAGAGGCTGGTCGCCCGCCTGCGCCCGCAGTGGGTCCCGCCCATCCCGGAGAAGGAGAAGGTGGTGCTGCCCGACGGACTGCGGGCCCGGCGTATCCGCGAGCGTCACGCCGCGGTTCACGCGCTGATGGACAAGGGCATGGGGCACAGCCAGATCGTGTCCGAGCTGGTCCTGGACCCGAAGACGGTGCGGAAGTTCATGAGGGCCGTCACGGCCGAAGAGTTGATCGGCGACCGTCTCACCGGCCTGCAGAGCAGCCTGGACGGCCACGCCGCCTACCTGATCGCCCGGTTCAACGAGGGCTGCACCAGCGCTGACCGCCTCCACCGGGAACTCGCCGAACGCGGCCTGACCGTCAGCGAGCGGACCGTCCGCCGGTTCGTGCACCGGCTGCGAGACAACGCCAAGTCGGCCACCCGCCCGCCGGTCCCCAAGGTCCGCGAGGTGACCAGGCTGATCCTCACCCACCCCGACAACCGCCCCGAGTCAGGCCGCGTCCTGCTGAAGGAACTCCGCAACCGGTGCAGCGAGCTGGACGACGCCTGCGACCTCATCGCACGGTTCGCCTCGATCCTCGTCAACCGCCGCGGCAAAGAAGACCTCGAACAGTGGAGCGCAGACGCCCAGGCCAGCCACCTGCCCGAACTGCCCGGCTTCGCCACCGGCCTGCGCAAGGACTGGGACGCGGTCATGGCCGGCCTCACACTCCGCTGGAACTCCGGACCCGCCGAGGGTCACGTCAACCGCATCAAGATGCTGAAGCGAGATGTTCGGCCGCGCCAAACTCGACCTCCTCCGCAAGCGCGTGCTCCTCACATCCTGAAGATCACCGAGCGCAGCTTGTCCGAGAGAGTTGGTAAGTCCTTTGACCAGGAGTTCTTCGTCGGTCACCATGCTCCGGTGACAGTTGAGACCACCCTCGTCAAGGTTGACGCGGACCTTCGCGCCGGTCGGATACCCGTTGCTCGTCAGCGCCTGCGCGGCCTGGTGGCCTCGTATCCGGCAGACCTGACGGTCAGGCTGCGGCTGGCCGAGGTCTACCGGTTGTACGGCGAGCCAGCCGAAGCGGGCCGCTGGGCCTATCTCGACGCCGACCGGGACCCGGCCGAGACGGCGGCGTTCGAGGCCCGCCACCCCGACCCACTCGACCAGATGGCAGCCCTCGCCTGGCGCGGTTCCGAGCGGTCAGCGCAAACGGAGACCGCCCGCGAGCGGCTGTGCGGGCTCCGTGAGGCGGCCTCAGTACACGCAGGCCGCCCGATCCACTGGCACCACGTGTACGACCACGCCCAGGATACGGGCCAGGATGACTCGGCCGGGCCGCTGTTCTGCGTTGGTCTTGCCCTCGTCGGCCTGGTGCTCTTGGGCTTCACGGCTCTCGGCGTCGTCACCTTCGTTCGCTGGTGGCTCTGACCCTTCGCCGTCGGCGTCGCTGTCCCGGAGAGCTTTCACGGAACTCGCGCCAGAGCCGTACGAGATCCGGGAGAACGGCCACTTCATTTCCCGCCACCCCTACCGCCACCAGGCCGACGCCGCCGTGCAGCAGTTCCTCGCCGACGGCGTCGAGATCGGGCCGGGGGCACCAAGCCCCACCCCCGCGGCCTCGACCCACCGCTGCTCCACCAGCCCCGCCGGCCGCTGGCACCAAGCCCCACCCCCTCCAGATCGCGTCACCGCTGGCTGCGGCCCCAGGTCTGCCGAGGAACGGAGGGGCGAGTGGGGCCGTCCCCCTACACACTCGGCTACTTGCGCCATCGCCGGGCGCTGGGGGGCTGAGCTGGCGGTTCGTCAAAAACAGAACACCTGACAGGCAGGTCGTGTACGCGCCAGGATGAGCCCACCGGTTGTGCAACTAGGCGGAACCAGACTCACAGGGAGCATCGTGGAGCCTCTACAGTTCATCGGGATCATCTCCAACACGCCGGAGGTCGACTCGCCGACCATCTGGCGCGACCCGGAGAACGGCGATCTGCTCATCCAGTCCTACAAGGCCAGCGATGAGGACTTGAGCCGCTGCAAGGAGGTTGGGTCGATCCCGGGGCACTCGACTGACGTGCCCGACCACGAGACCGTAATCCGCCTCCCGGAAGAAATGATCAAGTTCATCGTGGACCTCGCCGCAAGGCTGGCCACTCAAGAGGACGAGAAGGAGTAGCGTGGCCAATCCGATCGCCACGGCCATGGCGGAGGCTAAATTCTCTGCCGTGCACCTGGAGATGCGCGACAACTACACGCCGAACGACCCACAGTTCCAGCGCTACCGCGAGGGTCTTCGCCACAACCCGGGCGACCGGCCGGAGTGGTTCCAGTACTGGACCAACTTCGCTGGAGAGGCGATTGGCCGCGGTGTGGTCATGCGCCGGGCTCGGATCGTCTCTGAGCCGGTCACGGAGTACATCCGTTACGAGCACCACGTGACCTTCCTGAACGCGGCTATCGGCGAACAGGTTCGCTGGCTTCCGCGCCGGTTGGCGGCAGACATTGCTCTGCCCGGAACCGATCTGTGGATGTTCGATGACTCCAAGATCATGTTCACCTTCTTCTCGGGTGACGGGGATGTGGTGGACCGAGAGTGGACGACCGAACCTGCCGTGGTTCAGCTCGTGAAGAACGCCTTCGAGACCGTGTGGCATAGGGCGACTCCGCACGAGGACTACGTGCTCAAGTAGCCGAAAAAGATGCGTACTTCTCGCTCATCGAGCGTTCATCAGGCCCGGAAGGCTCTAGCCGAACGGCTTAAGGAGATCCGGAAGGACTCCGGGCTTACCGGGCCTGCTCTCGCCCTCGCCTGCGGTTGGAGCAAGTCGAAGTGCTCCCGCATCGAGAACGCGATCACCGCACCGTCCGAGCAGGACATCCGGGATTGGTGCCGCGCCTGCGGAGCAGGCGACCAAGCCGCAGACCTGGTGGCTTCCCTCCGCTCAGTAGAGACCATGTTCACCGAGTGGCGACGCGTGGAGCGGAGCGGGCTCAAGCGCGCCCAAGAGATGGTGCTGCCGCTATACGAGCGAACTACCCGGTTCCGGGCCTACACACCTGGAATCCTGCACGGTCTCCTCCAGACCCGGGACTACACCCGCTCGGTACTCCAAGCCACCCAACGCCGTCGTGTTGCCGTGGACGATGTGGAAGAGGCCGTCCAGGTGCGTATGGAGCGGCAGGAGATCCTGAGAGACCACGGGAAGACCTTCGCCTTCATCATCGAAGAGGCATGCCTGTATCACGGTCTTGGCGGCACGGCGGTAGCCGCCGGCCAGCTCACCCACCTGATTGCTGTCGCGGGCCTGGCGAACGTGAGCCTTGGAATCATCCCGAGGGGCTACTTGCGTCACTCGATGCACGTCGAAGCGTTCTCGCTCTACGACTCGTCGCAGGCCAACATCGAACTCGTCTCCGGGTACCTCCAGATCACACAGCCCTCCGAGGTGGCCATGTACGTCAGCCGGTTCGGGGAACTGTCCATGGATGCCGTGCACGGTGCTGCCGCTCGCAGCCTGATCACAGAGGCGATTGACTCTCTCGGGTGACTGCTGTGCAACCACGTGCAACTTCGTGGCACCGTCTGTAGCCGACTCCCTACGGTCTATCACGCACCCCCACCGCCACGGCGAAGGAGGACAGATCGGTGGCGAGACGCAGCCCCAAGCGTGAGTACCGCGAGGTCGTGAGCGGTCCGAGCAAGAGCGAGTCGAACCGCCCGCCCGCCGACTGGAACCCGCTGGACGACTACCGAGCGGCCAACGCGGCCGGTCAAGCCCCGTCCGCCGGAACGCCGCTCCAGATCGCCGCTGTGCGCTCCACCTGCACCTGTCGGGACTGCGCGGCTCGTCGCACCGGTCTCGCCAACCGCGCCCGGGTGACCCGGAACAGCTCCAGCAACCCCAACCCTCAGCCGGTCTCCCTGAAGGACTTGGAGCCTGCGGAATGAGCACCCTGTCGACCCTCCGGGTGGCTGAAGCGGACGTTGTCGCGGACCGGCCCGACGGCTACCGACGGCACCTGCTGGGCCTGCCAGCGGGAGACCCTGGTCTGCGCGGGCACGCTCCTCCAGGCCCCCGGTGACGACCGGAGCACCTGCCACATGATCTGTGACGACTGCATCATCCGGGCCCGAAGCCCGCGCCGCCTCGCCGCGCTGCGGGCCTCGCTCGCCACGCGGCCGGCGTAGGCCGTGGACGACGGCCAGGACGACTACCGGGAGGCGGCCGAGCAAGCCGCTCGCGGTGAACCGGCCCCCGTACCGGTCGCCGTCGCCTACACGCTCGCCCTGTTCTCGCTGATAGCGCTGGCAACGGCGCTCATCTTCTCAGGACGCTTCTAGCCGACGACCGCTCACCCGCATCCGCCGCACCACCCCGACCCGAGGGAGGCGCACCATGACCACATCGACGCTGAGGTCCCCGAACACGGTGCTCGCCAACGCCGTTGAGGACGCCGTTGACGTCCTGCGGCCCCGCATCGTGGACTCCGACATCGAGAGCATCGACTTCTCGGTGGGCACGCAGATCAACGGGCACCCGCACCTGGGAACCCACCTCGTCCAGAGCCTCGCCTTCCTGCTGGCGGAGCGCGCCCGCGACGAGTTCGGTGTCGACACCCGCGTGGACTTCTGCGCGCTCGACAACTCCCCGGCGGAGACCGTCCGGGCCGACGGCCGGCGGTACCAGCGGGCCTACGCCCACAGCCTGAGCGCCGACGGGATCACGGCGCTCGTCGCCCGGCACTACCTTCCGCTGTTCGACGCCTGCCGCGCCCGGACGAACGTCTCGTACACGGTCAGCACCTACACCCAGCAGCAGGCCACCCCGGCCTTCCGGGCCGAGTTCCTCCGAACGCTGGAGCTGCTGGAGGTGGTCGGCACCTGGCTGTCGCCGAACAGCGGCAGCGCCCACATCCGGCTGCCCTGCCCGGTCTGCAGCTGGGCCGAGAAGTACGCCGACCGGACGCGGCTGGTGGAACTGGACGAGGCCGGCGGCCTGTTCGAAGCCCACTGCTTCGAGCACGGCAGCTACGAGAACGACATCACGCCGCTGGGCGGCGGCTACCTCGACCTCGCCACGCTCTACCGCAACGTCGTCAAGGAACGCTCCTACCGGCCCGACGACCGCACGCTGCACGTCATGGTCAAGGGCGGCGACTGGGTGTTCGGCTGCCAGCTGGTCGACGGCGCGCACGCGGCCCTCGGGCTTCCGGCCGGACCCCTCCCGGTCCGGATCTTCACCCCCCAGATCCTCGGCAGCGACGGCGGCAAGCTCTCGAAGAGCCTGCTGCGCGAGGCCGCCGACCTCGGGCTCGCCCGGGACGAGAACACCCCTGCCTGGGTGCTCGACCCCTCGGCGTGGCCCGGCACCCAGGAGGACTACGTCGACGCGCTGACGGGACTCGGTGAGCTCCTGCTCAGCGACCCCAAGCACCTCTTCCGGTCCTACACCACAACCGCATTGGAACCCCTGATGAGCACCCGCCAGCCTGTAACGCACAACTCCCAGGCGAAGCGCCCCCGCAACCTGCCGATCTACCGGCAGTACTTCGACATGATCGCCAAGGGCGAGAAGACCGTCGAGGTCCGCGTCGCGTACGAGTCGATGAAGCGGATCAAGGTCGGAGACCTGATCAACTTCACCTGCCGCGAGTCGAACTGCCTGACCAAGGTCACGCGGATCGGCAAGTACCGCACCTTCACGGAGATGTTCGGCACCGAGCGCGTGAAGGCCGTCAACCCCCACGCCACCGAGGCCGAACAGCTCGAAGCGATCCGCGCCATCTTCCCGCCCCACAAGGAAGCGCTCGGCGTGCTCACCTTCGAGATCGAGCGGGTGGACCCCTCGTGACACCGACCCGCCGCAAGGTCCTGGTGATCTGCAAGGGCAACCACTGCCGCTCCCCGATCGCCGCGCTGATCATCGCCGAGCGGGCGGGAGGAACCCTCGACGTCCGCTCGGCCGGCACCCGGGACTGGCACGTCGGCAAGCCCGCGCACGCCCTCATGATCCAGGCCGCCGCCGGCTTCGGCTACGACCTCACCGAGCACCGCGGAGTGTTCCTGGACGCCGCACAGCTCGCCTGGGCCGACGACCTGCTCGCGGTCGACGAGGAGACCGCCGAAGCCGTCCAGGCCCTCGCCGGCCCCGACCGGCCGGTGCGCATTCTCGGCAGCGGCATCGCCGACCCGTGGGGCGGCGAACTGAAGGACTTCGCCAGGGCCGTCTTGGAGATCCAGGACGTCACGAGGCCCTTCTACGCCGCGTAGCGACCACCTCGCACCCCCGCCGCCCTTAACCCCCAGCGGCGGGCACGCCCCCGCTCGGTGACCGCCCCTGCTGTCACCGAACGGGGGCACTCCCGATGCCACCAGGAGTAGCTATGTGGGCCAGCACCCCACCCGACCGCCAGGCGATGATCAAAGCTCTCGTCCTCGCCGCGCTGCCCGCCGTCGCCGAACGGTACGCCGCCGGTGTCGGCGTCAGACGGCTCGCGACGGTCTACGGCTGCGACGCCAAATGGCTCCAGGACCAGATGCTCAAGGCCGGATACCGCGTCCGGCTGCTTGAGGAGGCGACCGGCCTGCGGCCCGCCCCTCTGCCGTGGGAGCCCATCACCCTCCCACGCCGAACGACGATGCCCTGACCCCGCAGACCGGCCCCGCCCCGTGCGCGACCACAGCACCGCACGAGGGTGGGGCCTCCACGCCCGAACGGACCCCCGTGCCGCCCAAGATCCCCGAGCCCACCGGCAAGACCCGCACCGATCTGATCACCGCGTACGCGAACCGAACTCCGTTGCTCGTGCTCACCCAAGGCCACGGGGTGTCGGAGGGCACCATGGCCAAGTGGCTCCGGAGGTGGGGAGCCACCAGAGGTCCGGCGGACAGCGACCCCGCCGTACATGGAAATCCTCTTCGAAGCATGGAACCTCCCCTTGCGCAGCCGTAAGGCGGCTGCACGGGTCCGGTAGGAAGCACGGGCACGGAAGCTCGGCACCTACCGCCTGGCCTCGCTGCCTTTGCCGAGGGCAGCCGACAGGGGATCGCGCCGGCCGTGGACGGGAGCAGCTGGCTCCGCCCCGATGCCCCGACCAGCGAGGATCAGCTGTTCTGCTACCGGTCGGAGGCAGGTGGCGCCCTGGGTCCTGCATCTAGCCAGGTGCGCCACCTTCACGTAGCGTGGTGGGTCGGTGGCTGAGGGGGAGGTTGTGATGCAGCGATGGGGATGGTTGTGGGGCGACACGCTGTCGAACATGCAACCGCGGGTATCGAGCATCTTCCACGTCTCCGGTGTCAGCGCCAGGGACGAGCTAGCCTCAGTGATCCGCGCCGAGGTCGATGAGCCCGAATACAGAAGAGTTGCCGACATGATCGAGGCGGCGACTCCTCCTCTTGTGGCTGTGGTCGGAGCTGATGTGCTCTTCGTTGTCCAGCTCGGTGCGAACCTCAAGCCCGTTATGGACCGGTCCTTCACCCGCAAGTACGACGCGGCGTTCGAGTACGCCATAAGGAAGCGGGGACGCGCACGCCCGAAGCTCTGGTGACGGCGATACTCTGAGCTTGGCTGAGGTGAAAGCGGCCATGGCGGGGTTGTGGCCCCGTGCACCTCAGCTCGTTTCCGCAGGTCGGGAACAAGGTGCAAGGGTGATACCTCCTCCCAGGTGGTTGCCCGGACGGTGTCGTACGGGAGGGCGGTGAGCGCCGGACCGTGGTCGGGGTTGAGCCAGACGCGCAAGGGCTTGGGCGGCTTGTTCGGCAGGCCGTACGCGCGCAGCCGGCGGCGCTCGGCGGCGTCCCAGCGCGGGGTCAGCAGCCGGTGCGTCAGGTAGCCCTCGGGGCGGCGGCAGGGCTTCGCCGCGTACGGGTTCAGCGGTCCGTCGACGTCCAGCAGCAACAGCGGCCGCACCTGTCCACCCCCTTGGATCGTTCCCGCACCGTACCGGCCGGCCGGGCGGCGGTCCAGCGGGTTTGACGGCGGGCCGGGTGTGCGGTTGTCTGCCGGGCGGGGGCGGCCGGGGCGGCGGGGCTGTGGGACGGGGAGGACCGGTGGGGGCGGTGGACGAGGCGCGGACGCTGGTCGGGCGCGGGCGTCGGCTGCTGGACGAGCACGACGCGGCGCCCGATCCGCGGGCGGCCGCGATGGCGCTGTCCGGGGCGCTCACCGCGTTCTCGACGGCGCGCACGCTGCTGGAGGAGGCGGGCCCGGGCGCGCCGGCGGGGGCGCTCGCGGAGGCGCGGTTCCTGGTCGGGCTGACGCTCTCGGTGCGCTACTGGCGGGCCGTCGAGCAACCGGAGTTCGCCGAGGACGACGGGATCCGCGCCGCTGTGCTGGCCGAACGGGACGAGGCCGCTGGGCTGTTGACGCTCACGATGGCCGCGTTCGACCAGGACGCGCCGGAGCGGGGAGAGGCGGCGTTCCGGCTCGGGATGCTGCTGCACGCGCGTTACGAGGACGGGGCGAGTGCCGGTGTCACGGATCCGGCGGCCCGCCCCGACGACCTGGACCGGGCGATCGAGGCGCTGCGGCTCGCCTGCCCCGTCCCGGTGCCGCCGGGCCCCTGGCACCGTCCGGCCGAAGGAACCGGGGACACCGACGCCTACGACAGGTACGACGCCTACGACGCCCAGGACCCCGGGGCGCTCGCCAACCTCGGCTGCGCCCTCGCCGACCGCTCCGAGCGCGACGACGCCCCGCCCGAACGGGTGGCCGCCGACCGCGCCGCCGCCGAAGCCGTCCTGGAGGGCCTGCTCGACCGGCTGAGCCCGGCACCACCCGGCGGCCCCGACGGCGCGCCGTACCGCCCGGCCCCCGACGCCGAGCCGGGGCCGGCCGAACTCGCCGACCCGATCGAGTCGGCGGTCCGCGAGTGCCTCGTGCGGCTGCTGCTGGACGAGCGGGACGGCGGCCCGGACGCGGCACGCACCGACCGGGCCGTCGCCCACCTGGAGGCGGTCGCGGCCACCACCGCCGCCGACTCCCCCTACCGGATGCGCGCCGGACTGCACCTGCTCGACCTGTACTGGGCGCGCGGCGACGGCACCCACATCCGCCCGGACGACGCCGCCCACCGCTTCGCCCGGCTCCGCGACCTGCGCCGGCTGATTCCGCCCGGCGGCCCGTTCGGCGGCACCGTGCGCTGGCTGCTCGGCTGCACCCTCGCCGGCAGGGCCGAGCTCCACCGCGACGGCGTGGGCGCCGAGGTCCACGAGGCGGTCGAGGTGCTGCGCGAGGGCGTGGCCGGCATGGCCGAGGACGACCCGGTCCGGCCGCCCTCGCACGCGGTGCTCGGCACGCTCGTCAACGCGCTGCACCAGCACGACCCGCAGACGTACCGCACCGAGGAAGCCGTCCGGCACCTCACCCTGGCCGTGGACACCATGCAGGAGGAGGACCACGGCGTCCGGCGCGGTGACATCCTCCGCCACCTCGCCGACGCCTCCATCGCGAAGAGCCAGTACTCCGCCGACCGGGCCGAACTCGACCGGGTGATCGGCCTGCTCGACGACGCCGGCGCCCGGCCCACCGGCACCCTGTGGTCGGACGAGCACCTGCACGGCTCGCTGGGCGCGGCGATGAGCAAGCGGTTCGCGCTCACCAACGCCGTCGGCGACCTCGACGCGGCGATCCGCCACCAGCGCGCCGCGTTCCGCCGGGCAGCCCCGGACGACGTCAACCGGGTGGTCTACCTGGAGAACCTCGCCGTCAACCTCTACCAGCGCTTCCGCCTCGCCGGCGACCACCAGGACCTGGAGGCCTCCCGCCGCTACACCGAGGAGGTGATCGCCTACCTCTCGCACTCCGAACACCCGGGCGTGGGAAGGCTGCTGGCCGCCCACCGGCCGATCCTCGAACGGACCCGGCTGATGCTGGAGTTCCAGGAGGCCCTGGCGGCCGGCGACGTCCCGCGGATGGCCCGGACGGTGACGGCGCTGGAACCGCTGGTCGACGCGATGCCCGAGGACGACCCGCTGCGGCAGATGGCCCGCGGGGACCTCGGGCTGGCGATGTTCGTCCACGCGCTCCACGGCGGGCAGTCGCCGGAACGGGCGATGGCGGGCGTCGTCCTGATGCTGGACGCGGCGGACCGGACGCCGACGGGCCACCTCTACAAGGCCGTGCTGACCATGCGGGCGGCCGGTGTGGTGAGCCTTCTGGCGATGGGGCCCCCGTTCTCCGAGAGCCGCGCCGAGCAGGCGCTCAGGTACCTCGACCTGCTCATCGCCGACACCGACCCGGCGGGCATGGAGGGGTCCCGGGCCCACCTGATGCGGGCGATGCTGCTGACGGCGCGCTACGAGCACGCGCGGCGACCCGGGGACATCGCCGGGGCGCTGGCCTCCGCCGAAACGGTCCGTGAGCGGATGCGGCACGGGACGCCCACCCAGATGCTGGCGGCGGTGAACTGGATCATCGCCCGGGCCCACCGCGTGCGGCTGGGGCCGGGGGACCGGCGGGCCGGGCGCGAGGCCGGGCTGACCACGCTGCGCCAGACGGCCGCCGCCACCCTGCTCCAGGCGGCGGCCGGCCCGGCCCTGCTGGTGGCCCGGGAGAACGCGGCGCGTGCGCTGACGATCGCCCGCTGGTACCTCGCCGACCGGGACGAGGCGCCGGACGGCGACGCGCCGGACGGCGACGCACCGGACGACGACGCACCGGACGACGACGCCCCCGGCGGCGAGCGCGAGCCGTACCTGCGGGCCGCCGTCGCGGCCCTGGAGCTCGGCCGGGGCCTGGTGCTGCACGCCTCCACCGCCACCACCGACGTCCCGGACCTGCTGCGCTCCACCGGCCACCCCGACCTCGCCGACGCCTGGCTGTCCGGCGGCGCCGCCCAGGACGGCCCGGCCGCCGGCGGCCCCGGCCTCGACGCGGTGCTCGGACTGCCTGGCGGCCTGCTCGCCTCCCTGCCCGGCGGCGCCGAGATCCCGGTGCCGGACGACCTGCGCCGCCGCGCTCTCACCGCGCTCGCCGTCTCCCCGGCCGGTGAGGCGCTGATGGCTCCGCCGGCGGTGGCGGAGATCGCCCGCGCCCTGGGCACGGCGGGCGTCGATGCCCTGGTCTACCTGCTGCCGCCAGGCGCGGGGCGCAGCGGCGCGGCGGTGCTGGTCACGCCGGGCGAGGACGGCGCCGGCGACATCCACCTGCTGCCGCTCACCCTCGTCGGCGTCGACTCGGTCCGCTCCGAGGACCGCGGTCCGCTCGCCGCCAACCGCCGGGCGCACCTCGACCGGCAGGCCACCCTGGTCGCCCTGCCGCCCGGGCACCCGGAGCGGGCGGCCGCCCGGCGCCGCTGGCGGGCCACCCTCGGCGAGCTGTGCGACTGGGCCGGCACCACGGTGCTGCGCCCGCTGCTGCGCCACCCCGCCCTGCGGGCGGCCGTCCGCCGCGGCCCGGACGCGCCGCCCCGGCTGGTCCTGGTGCCGTTCGGCGAGCTGAGCGGGGTGCCCTGGCACGCGGCGCTGCTGAGCAGCGGGCTGCGGGACGGCGGGCGGCCGGTGCGGGCCGTGGAGCGGGCGGTGATCTCGTACGCGGCCTCGGCGCGGCAGTTCTGCGAGGTGGTCCGGCGTCCCCGGCTGCTGCTCGCCGAACGGCCGGTGATCGTCGGCGACCCGACCCGGGAGCTGATGTTCGCCGAGGCCGAGGCGGAGTACCTGCACGCCGACTACTACCCGCACGGCACGCTGCTGGGCTACGTCGAGGACGCCGAGGGGGCGGGCACCCCGGCCGAGGTGCTGGCCGCGCTGCCCGCGCCCGGCCGGGCCGGGGCGTCCGTTCTCCATCTGGCCTGCCACGCGCTGCCGTCCGAGCGGTCGCCGCTGGACGCCTACCTCGGCCTCGCGCCGGACCCGCGCGCCGGGGACCGGGGCCGGCTGCCGGTCGGCGACATCCTGCGCCAGGCCCAGGGCCGCCCGCCGGGCTCCCCGGGCGGCCTGGTCGTGCTGGACGCCTGCGTCAGCGACCACACCGGCGGCGACGTCGACGAGGCGCTCACCCTCGCCAGCGCCTTCCTCGCCGCCGGGGCGACGGGTGTGGTCGGCTCGCGCTGGGAGGTGGTGGACGAGATGGTGTGCGTGCTGATGTACGTCTTCCACGGCCGCCTCGCCGCCGGCGACCCGCCCGCCGAGGCGCTGCGCCGCACCCAGCTGTGGGCCCTGGACCCGGAGCGCCGGCTGCCGCCGGGCGCGCCGGCCGAACTCGTCGCCCTGGCCCGCCGCGGGACGGACGCCCTCGACGTCTGGGCGGCCTTCACCTACCAGGGCGGTTGACGGACCCGGCGGGAGGTCACCCGGCGACCGTGGCCCGGCAGGCCTCGGCGTAAGCCCGGACGAGCGGCCGGTGTTCGTCCTCGCGGCGCCAGGCCAGGGCGTAGCTGCTCGCGCCGATGTCCCGCACCGGGCGGGTGGTGACCCCGTCCAGGGTGACCAGCGGGGAGTTGCCGGCCGCGACCAGGCAGATGCCGAGGCCGGCGATCAGGGCCTCGTAGGTCTCCTCGACGCCGGCGATCTCGGCGCCGATGCGCGGCGGGCGGCCGGCGCGGGCGTCCAGGGCGAGCCAGTGGTCCCGCAGCGGGCCCGCGCTCGCGGGCAGGGCGAGGAACGGCTCGTCGAGCAGGTCGGCGAAGTCGAACTCGGCGCGGGCGGCGAGCGGATGGGTGGTGGGGAGGGCGACCAGGCGGGGCTCCTCGGCGACCACCGTCCAGCGGTAGCGCTCCTGGTCGGGCAACGGCAGCCAGACGAAGGCGATGTCGACGCCGCCGTCCGCCAGGCCCGCCGTCGGGTCCTCCCAACTGACCTGGCGCAGCCGGGTGGTGGCCTCCGGGTGGGCGGCAGCGAAGCGGGAGCGGATGGCCGGGAGCAGGCCGCCGCGGGCCGGACTGGTGCTCATGCCCACCACGAGCGTGCTGCGCTGCTCGGCCTTGGCCGCCTCCACCGCCGCCGCGCCCAGCTCCCAGGCGGCCAGCACCTGCCGGGCGTGCGGTAACAGAGCCCGGCCGGCGGCGGCCAGGGTCACCCCGCGCCGGCCGCGGTGGAACAGTTCGGTGCCCAACCGCGCCTCCAGCGCCCGGATCTGCTTGCTCAGCGCGGGCTGTGACACGTACAGCCGCTCGGCGGCGCGGGTGAAGTGCAGCTCCTCGGCGACGGCGAGGAAGTAGCGGAGGTCTCGGGCGTGGACGTCCAGGGTCATGTCCGTTGGTTATCACCGCGGGTCTTGGACGGGCAACGGCTTTCGGCGGCAGGCTGCCGGTGTCAGGAGTGAAACGGGTGGACCCACGGGGAGTCGTTGTGCACAAGGTGTGGCTGGTGACCGGTGCGAGCAGTGGTTTCGGACGGGCGATCACCAAGGCGGCGGTGGCGGCCGGTGACGTGGTGGTCGGCGCGGCGCGGGGGCCGGAGGCGTTGGGCGACCTGGTGGCCGGGCATCCCGACCAGGTGGAGGCGCTGCGGCTGGACGTCACCGACGCGGCCGCGATCGAGGACGCCGTCCGGGACGTGGTGGCCCGGCACGGGCGGATCGACGTGCTGGTGAACAACGCGGGCCGGACGCACGTCGGCGCCGTCGAGGAGACCACGGACGAGGAGCTGCGGGCCCTGTTCGACCTGCACTTCTTCGGTCCGGCGGCGCTGGTGCGGGCGGTGCTGCCGCACATGCGGGAGCGGCGTTCGGGGGCGATCGTGCAGATGAGCAGCGTGGGCGGGCAGCTGTCCTTCGCGGGCTTCGGGGCGTACAGCGGCACCAAGTTCGCGCTGGAGGGCATGTCCGAGGCGCTGGCGGACGAGGTGCGGGAGTTCGGCGTCAAGGTGCTGATCGTGGAGCCGGGGGCGTTCCGGACCTCGCTGTTCGAGGCCGGCCGGGCCGGGGTGAGCGCGGACAGCGGGGTGTACTCCGCGGTGGGCGGGACCCGGGCCTTCGTGGCCGGCGGGGACGGCGCGCAGGCCGGCGACCCGGACAAGGCGGCGGCGGTGATCCTGGCCGCGCTGGCGGCGGAGCGCACCCCGCTGCGGCTGCCGCTCGGCGAGGACGGGGTGGGCGCCGTGCTCGCCCACCTCGACCAGGTCCGGGAGGACGTCGTCGCCTGGGAGAAGCTGTCCCGGGCCACGGCCTTCGACGCCTGAGAGACGCCCCGCCCGCCGCGTCGGCTACGTCGTGCGCATCGCGTCGACGGCGGTCATCCGGGCGACGCGGCGGGCGGGGAGGACGGCGGCGGCGAGGCCGGTGAGGACGGTGAGGGCGAGCGCGCCGAGCACGGGGAGGACCGGCGGGCCGCCGAGGGTGCCGAGGGTGGCGGTGACGGAGCGGGCGGCCGCCCAGCCGTAGCCGATGCCGAGGGCGGTGCCGAGCAGGGCGGTGGCGAGGGAGAGCAGCAGGGCCTCCAGGGTGAGCATCCGGCGCAGCTGGGTGCGGGACATCCCGATGGCGCGCAGCATCCCGATCTCCCGGGAGCGTTCGCTGATGCTGAGGACGAGCGCGGCGGCGACGCCGAGGCCGGCGATGACGACGGAGAAGCCGAGCAGGGCCATCGAGATCAGCGTCATCCGGTCGAGCAGGGTGCGCAGGGTCTCGGCCTGGGCGGCGGTGTCGGTGACGGTGAGCCCGGGGTGGGCGGCGAGGGCGCGGTCCATGGCGCGCCGGGCGGTGGGCCGGTCGCCGCCGTCGGCGGGGCTGATCCAGACGGTGGTGGCGGGGGCGCCGGGGGCGATCCGGTCGAGGGTGGCCGGGGTGACCAGCAGGGTGGCGCCGCTCTGCAGGGTGAAGGGGAGGGCGCTGCGGCCGGGTTCGACGCGCAGGGGGGTGTCGGGGCCGCCGGCGGCGCCGCTCGCGGTGAGGGCGCGGCCGTCGTCGAGGCCGGCGAGCGCGGTGCCGTCGGCCAGGGCGCGGGCGCGGTCGAGGTCCTCGGCGGTGGGGTTGAGCCCGGCGGGGTCGGCGGCGGCGACCAGGGTGTCGCGCCCGTCGACGCGGACGGTGGCCGAGCGCACCGGGGTGACGGACAGTCCGCGCTCCCCGGCGAGCGCCGTGAGCGCCCCGGCGGGCACGGCGCCGCCGGAGGCGCGCGTCACCGAGAACACGCCGGGCTGGCGGGCGGAGACCGCGGGCACCAGCGAGTCGGAGGTGATGTCCAGGGCGGTGACCGCGCCGACCATCACGGTCACCCCGAGCAGCAGCGCGGAGCCGGTGGCGCCGGTGCGCAGCGGGTTGCGGCGCAGCTGCTGGGTGGCGAGCCGGCCGGCGGTGCCGCCGAGGCGGCGGGCCGGGGCGCCGAGCAGGGCGACGGTGGCGGGCAGCAGCCGGTGGGCGAGCCGCAGCACGCCGAAGAAGCTCGCGATGGCGCCCACGGTGACGGCGAGCAGGGAGAGCGGCGGCGCGGCGAGCGCGCCGAGCACGACCAGCACGCCGCCGCCGGCCAGCAGCAGTGCCGCCCACACGGTGGCCCGCAGGCGGGCGGCGGTGCCGCCCGCCGCGCCGGGCCCGGTGCCGTCGAGCGTGGCGCCGCCGAGCGCGGCGATCGGCGGGACGGCGGAGGCGGCCTTGGCGGGTCCGCGGACGGCGAGCAGGGTGAGCAGGACGCCGAACAGCGCGGCGAGCGCGCAGAGCAGCGGCGAGGGGGCGAGCGAGAGGTGGACCGGGCCGAGGTCGGCGGTGGCGGCGACGGCCTGGCCGGCCGCGCAGATGCCGAGGCCGAGCAGCACACCGGCGGTCGAGGCGCCCGCGCCGAGCAGCAGGCCCTGGCGGCGGATCATCCGGCGCAGCTGGGTGCGGTCGGCGCCGACGCAGCGCAGCAGCGCCAGCTGCCGGGTGCGCTGGGCGAGCACGACGGTGAAGGTGTTGCCGACGACCATCCGGGCGACCGCGAGCGCGATCAGCACGAAGGAGAGCGCGGCGACCAGCACCACGCCGTAGAGGGTGCCGCTCTGCCGGGTGGCCTCGCGCACGGAGGCCTCCCGGGTGTGCACCTCGGGGGCGGGGCCGGTGGTGCCGAGCGCCTCGCGCAGGGCGTCGACGGCGCGGGTCGCGTTGGCGCCGGGGGAGAGCCGGACGTCGAGCCGCTCCGTGACGGGGGCGGCGGTGTACTGGGTGACGGCGCTCTCCGGCACGCCGATGACGGGGTGTCCGGAGAGGCTGGGCGCGCCGCGGCCGTCGAGGGTGCCGGTGAGCCGGGCGGTGGCGGGGGTGCCGTCGGCCCGGGTGAGCCGGACGTCCGCGCCGGGGCGGACACCGAGGCGGCGCGCGGTGTCGGCGTCGAGCAGCACCTCGCCCGGTCCGGCGGGCCAGCGCCCGTCGTCGAGCAGCTGCCAGCGCAGGGCGGGGTCGGCGGCGACGGCGCTGACGACGGCGTCCGCGTCGAGCGGGTGGCCGTCGGCGGTCAGCAGGCCGCCGCGGCCGGTGAGGCGCGGCGCGAGCGCGGCGACCCCGGGAACCCGGCGGGCCCGGTCGGCCGTGTCGGCGTCGAGTCCGCCGCCGGCGGGGCGGGTGATCTGGACGTCCCCGGGGCCGACCTCGGCGGCTGCGCTCTGGCTGAAGGAGTCGACGAGGGCACCGCTGCCGCTGACCGAGGCGATGAGGAAGGCCACGCCGAGGGCGACGGCGGCGCCGCTGAGGAGGAGTTGGCGCAGCTGCCCGCGGAGTTCGGCGAGGGTGTGGCGGTAGGTGGTCATCATTCCCGGTCTGTCGTCCTGTGGCCCGCGCGGGGCGCGTCGTCGCTGGTCACCGGCGGTGTGCCCGGTGATCGACTCCGAGCGTAGGAGGCCGGTCGTACCGGACGGTAGCCACGTGGGTCTGTTCATGATCAACCCGGCGGCGGACGGTGGACCCCGGCGTCTCCTCCTCGGGAGGTACGCCGACCCCGAGGGCCGGGCGCGGGAGCGGACCGCGGGGGCGCACCGCCGCCGGCCCGCGCGGGCCGGCGCCGAACCCCGCCGGCCCCCGCCGGCCCGCGCCGACCGGTTGTCCCGGGGCGTCCCCACTCGTCCCATTGGTCACCCCAGTCCCACGGGTCAAGCTGGTCCAGACCATTGACGCTCCATGCGGGGGCTTCCTAGCATGATCGGCATCGCGGCGGCCGTACGGGGGCCCGCCGCCGATCCGCCGAGCGCGCTACTCCCTCCCACCCTGCGGGCATGTGGCCGGGCGTTGTCCGAGATACCGCCGTCCCGCCGTGAGGCGAGTGCCGAGGAGTGTCATGCCCACGTCCACCCAGGAGTCCGCCCACATGTCCGGCCGGACCACCGAGCCCGCTCCGCCCACCGCCCTCACCGTCGGCCAGGAACGGCTCTGGTTCCTCGACCAGTTGGACCCGGGCGACCCCTCCTACAACATCCCGCTGGTGCTGCGCCTCACCGGCGAGCCGTCGGCGGAGTCGCTGCGCGCCGCCCTGGACGGCGTGGTCGCCCGGCACGAGGCGCTGCGCACCCGCTTCCCCGCCGAGGACGGCCGGCCCACCGCCGTCGTCGACGCGCCGGCGCCCGTCCCGCTCGACCTCGCCGACCTGCGCGGACGGCCCGGGGCCGAGGTGGCCGCCGCCCTCGCCGCACGCGTCAACCGGGGCTTCGACCTCGCCGCCGGGCCCCTGCTGCGCGCCGCCCTGCTGCGCACCGGCGAGCACGAGCACGTGCTCTGCCTGGTGCTGCACCACATCGTCGCCGACGGCTGGAGCCTCGGCCTGCTGCGCACCGAACTCGCCGAGCGCTACGCCGCCCACCGCGCCGACGGCCGGCAGCCCGACCTGCCCGCCCCGCCCTCCTACGCCGCCCACGCCGCCGCCGAACGCGCCTGGCTGGCCGGGCCGGAGGCCGCCGAGGCGCTCGCCCACTGGCGCGAGCGGCTCGCCGGCGCCCCCGCCCTCGACCTGCCGCTGGACCGGCCCCGGCCCGCCGAGCCGGGGAGCGCCGGCGCCTTCCACACCCGGATCCTGCGCGGCCTCGGACCCGAACTCGACGCCTTCGCCCGCGCCCGCCGGCTCACCCCGTTCATGGTGCTGGCCGCCGCCTACCAGCTGCTGCTGCACCGCTGCACCGGCCAGGAGGACTTCTGCGTCGGCGTGCCCACCGCGGCCCGCACCACCGTCGACAGCGAACGCACCGTCGGCTACTTCTCCTCCGCCCTGGTGCTGCGCGCCGACCTCGCCGGCGCCCCCACCTTCGACACCCTGCTGCGCCGGGTGCGCGCCGACTGGCTCGGCGCGCTCGGCCACGGCCGGGTGCCGTTCGAGCAACTCGCCGAGGAGCTGCGCCCCGACCGCGACCCCGGGCGCACCCCGATCTTCCAGACCCTGCTCACCGTGCACACCCAGAGCGGCGGCGCCCTCGGCGAGCAGGCCTTCGCCGACCTGCGCTGCGTGGAGACCGACGGTGGCCACACCGCCGCCAAGTTCGAACTCGCCCTGGACGTCCGCCCGGACGGCGAGGACCTGCACGCCGTCTTCGGCTACCGCACCGACCTGCTGGACGAGCCGTGGACCGTCCGGCTCGGCCGCCGCTTCGACACCCTGCTGCGCGCCGCGCTCGCCGCCCCGGAGACCCCGGTGCACCTGCTGCCGCTGCTCGACGCGGAGGAACTCGCCGAGGCGGCGGGCGGCTCGGCCGGGCCCGCGCTGCCCGCGCACCCGGCCACCGTGCTGGAGGCGGTCGACCGGGCGGCCGCCGAGCAGCCGGACGCGCTCGCCGTCGAGGGGCGGCAGGCGCGCCTCACCCGCGGCGAACTCGCCGCCGCCTCGGGTGCGCTGGCCGCCCGGCTGGCGGCCTCCGGGGTGCGGCGCGGCGACCTGGTGGCGTTCTGCCTGCCGCGCGGGCCGCACGCCGTGGTCGCCATGCTCGCCGCCTGGCGGGCCGGCGCCGGCTACCTGCCGCTGGACCCGGAGTACCCGGCCGCCCGGCTCGCCTTCATGCTCGCCGACAGCGGCGCCACCGCCCTGGTCACCGCCGACGGCGCGCCCGTCGAGGGGCTGCCGGCCGACGTGCCGGTGCTGCCGGTGACCGGGGGAGCGGACGCCCCGCCCGCCGACGCCGCGGCCGGCCCCGACGACCCCGCGTACGTCATCTACACCTCCGGCTCCACCGGCACCCCCAAGGGCGTGCTCGTCCCGCACCGCGCGCTCGCCGCCCGGGTCGCCTGGATGCGCGAGGGCTACCGGCTGACCGCCGCCGACCGCGTCCTGCAGTACGCCTCGCTCTCCTTCGACACCTGCGCCGAGGAGGTCTTCCCGGCCCTCGCCGCCGGCGCCGCCCTGGTCGTCGCCGAGGCCGGCGCCGCGCTGCCCGACCAGCTCGCCGAGCCCACCGCCGCCGGCCTCACCGTCCTCGACCTGCCCACCCCGTACTGGCACCAGCTGGTCGCCGACCTCGGCGCCACGCCCTGGCCGGCGAGCCTGCGGCTGCTGATCCTCGGCGCCGACCAGGTCCGCCCGGAGGCCGTCGCCGCCTGGCGGGCCCGGTTCGGCGACACCGTCCGGCTGGTCAACTCCTACGGGCCCACCGAGACCACCGTCATCGCCACCACCGCCGACCTCGGCGCCGCCGACACCGCCCGGCGCCCGCCGATCGGCCGGCCCATCGGCGGCACCACCGTCGCCGTGCTCGACCGCCACGGCCTCCCCGTGCCGCCCGGCACCCCCGGCGAACTCGTCGTCGGCGGCACCGGCGTCACCGACGGCTACCTCGGCCGGCCCGGCGCCACCGCCCGCGCCTTCGTGCCCGACCCGGACGGCCCGCCCGGTGCCCGCCGCTACCGCACCGGCGACCTGGTGCGCCGACGCGGTGACGGAGCCCTGGAGTTCCTCGGCCGGATCGACGCCCAGGTGAAGCTGCGCGGCTACCGGGTCGAGCCCGGCGAGGTCGAGTCCGCGCTGCTCGCCAGGCCCGGCGTCGGCCAGGCCGCGGTGCTGGTCCGCGAGGACCGGCTGCTCGGCTACGTCGTCCCCGCCGGGCCCGCCGCGCCCACGCCCGGGGAACTGCGCGCCGCGCTCGCCGCCACCCTGCCCGCCCACCTGGTGCCCAACGCCGTCCTGGTCCTCGACGCGCTGCCGCTCACCCCCAACGGCAAGCTCGACCACCGGGCGCTGCCCGACCCCGACACCCGCCCCGACCTGCGCGCCGCCTACCTCGCCCCGCGCACCGAGGCCGAGGAGCTGGTCGCCGAGGTCTGGCAGGAGGTCCTCGGCCTCGACCGGGTCGGCGTCCACGACGACTTCTTCGACCTCGGCGGCCACTCCCTGCTCGCCACCCGGGTCGTCGCCCGCATCCGCGCCGCGGCCGACCTCGCCGTGCCGCTGCGCACCCTCTTCACCCACCGCACGGTGGCCGCCTTCGCCGACGCCGTCGAAGCCGCGCTGGTCGCCGAGCTCGACGCGCTGTCCGACGACGCCGCCGAGGAACTGCTCGCCGCGCAGGACGCCCTGGAAGGGACCGCAACGCCGTCATGAGCACCGAAACCGCCCCCAGTCCTGCCGGGTCCTCCGCCGGGCTCACCGCCGCCAAGCGGGAACTGCTCAGCCGCCGCCTGAGGAGCCGCACCGCCCCCCGGCAGACGATCCCCCGCCGCGCCGCCGACGCGCCCGTGCCGCTCTCCTACGCCCAGGAACGGCTCTGGTTCATGGAGCAGTTCGCCCCCGGCACCGCCGCCTACAACATCCCGGTCGTGCGCCGGCTGCGCGGCCCGCTCGACGTCCCCGCCCTGCGCCGCGCCCTGGACGCCTCCCTCGCCCGGCACGAGACCCTGCGCTCGCGCTACCCGGCCACCGACGACGGCCGCCCGCTGCTGGTCATCGACCCGCCCGGCCCCGCCGATCTCACCCTCGCCGAGGCCGCCGACGCCGCGCACGCCGAACGGCTGGTCGACGAGGCCGCCGCCGTCCCCTTCGACCTGGAGCACGGCCCGCTGCTGCGCGCCCACCTGCTCCGGCTCGCCGCCGACGACCATGTGCTGCTGCTCGTCGTCCACCACAGCGTCAGCGACGGCTGGTCCAGCGAGGTGCTGCTCGGCGAAGTCCTGCGCGGATACGCCGCCCACGTCGCCGGCCACCCCGACCCGCTGCCCGAACTCGCCGTCGAGTACGGCGACTTCGCCATCTGGCAGCGCGAACGGCTGAGCGGCGACCGGCTGGCCGCCGAGGTCGCCCACTGGGCCCGCGAGCTGGCCGGCGTCGAACCCCTGGAACTCGCCTGCGCCGCCCCCCGCCCGCCGCGCCAGACCTTCGACGGCGCCGGCTACGGCTTCGAGGTCGACCGCGCGCTGCTCGACCGGCTGACCGAACTCGGCAAACGGCACGACGCCACCGTCCACATGGTGCTGCTCGCCGCCTTCCAGACCCTGCTCGCCCGGTTCAGCGGCCAGCGCGACTTCGCCGTCGGCTCGCCCGTCGCCGGCCGCCCCGAACCCGAACTCGAACCGCTGGTCGGCATGTTCGTCAATGTGCTGGCGCTGCCCGCCCGGCTGGAGGGCGACCCCTCCTTCGGCGAGCTGCTGCGCCGCACCCGGGACACCTGCCTGGAGGCCTACGCCCACCAGGAGCTGCCCTTCGCCCAGCTGGTCACCGAACTCAAGGTGCCCCGCGACGTCAGCCGCCCGCCGGTGTTCCAGACCGTCCTCGCCGTGCAGAACTACGCCGTCCAGCGCGAGGCCGCCGGCTCGGGTGAACTTCCCCTCGACGTCGAACCGTTCGGCGTGCGCGCCAGCGGCACCCGGTTCGACCTGGAACTCTTCCTCCAGGAGTGGCCGCAGGGCCTGCTCGGCTCGTTCAACTACAACACCGACCTCTTCGCCGAGGCCGACATCGCCCGCCTCGCCGAGCACCTGGGCCGGCTGCTGACCGCGATCGCCGACCGCCCGGACGCCCCGCTGTCCGCCCTCGACGACCTCCCCGAGGCCGAACGGGCCTTCGAGGTCGAGCGGTTCAACGACACCGCCAACGCCCGCCCGGCCACCACCCTGACCACCCTGGTCGCCGAGCAGATCGCCCGCACCCCGGACGCCGTCGCCGTCGCCTTCGAGGACGGCGAAGCCCTCACGTACCGTCAGCTCGACGAAGCGGCCGACCGGATCGCCGTCCGGCTGGCCGCCGAGGGCGTCGGACCCGGCAGCCTGGTCGCGGTCAGCGCCGAACGCTCGCCCGAACTGGTCGCCGGCCTGCTCGGCGTCCTGCGCACCGGCGCCGGCTACACCCCGCTGGAGCCCGACTACCCCGCCGAGCGGCTCGCCTTCCTGCTCGCCGACAGCGCCGCGCCCGTGCTGCTCACCCAGCGCCGGCTGCCCATCCCGGACGGCTGCGCCGCCCGCGTCCTGCTGCTCGACGACCCCGGCGAGTGGCCCAGGGTCCGGGCGCGGACCCCGCTGCCCGCCGGCCCCGCTCCCGACGACACCGCCTACCTGATCTACACCTCCGGCTCCACCGGCCGCCCCAAGGGCGTGCCCAACACCCACCGGGCCATCGCCAACCGCCTCCAGTGGATGCAGGACACCTACCGGATCGGCTCCGGGGACCGCGTCCTGCAGAAGACCCCGGCCGGATTCGACGTCTCCGTCTGGGAGTTCTTCTGGCCGCTGATCACCGGTGCCCGGATCGTCCTCGCCAAGCCCGGCGGCCAGAAGGACGCCGGCTACCTGCGCGACCTCATGGTGCGCGCCGGCGTCACCGTCGCCCACTTCGTACCCGCCATGCTCACCGTCTTCCTCGCCGAGGACGGCCTGGAGCGCTGCACCACCCTGCGCCGGGTGGTGTGCAGCGGCGAGGCCCTGCCGCCGGACACCGCACGGGAGTTCACCACCCGCCTGCCCGGCTGCGCGCTCGCCAACCTCTACGGGCCCACCGAGGCCGCCGTCGACGTCTCCTCCTGGGAGTGCGAGGGCCCGCTGCGGACCGTCCCGATCGGCCTGCCGATCGACAACACCCGCCTGTACGTGCTGGATTCCGCCCTGCGACCGGTGCCGCCCGGCGCCCCCGGCGAACTCCACATCGGCGGCGCCGCCGTCGCCCTCGGCTACCACCGCCGCCCCGGGCTCACCGCCGCCCGGTTCGTCCCCGACCCCTACGGCCCGCCCGGCGCCCGGCTCTACCGCACCGGCGACCTCGCCCGCCGCCGCCCCGACGGCACCCTGGAACACCTCGGCCGGATCGACCAGCAGGTCAAGATCCGCGGCCTGCGGATCGAACCCGGCGAGACCGAGGCCGCCCTGCGCGGCCTGCCCGGCATCGCCGACGCCGCCGTCGTCGTCCGCGAGGACCGGCCCGGCGACAAACGGCTCACCGGCTACCTCGTCCCCGCGCCCGGCGCCGACGAGCCGGACCCGGCCGCCCTGCGCGCCGCCCTCAAGCGCACCCTGCCCGACCACCAGGTCCCCGCCGCCTACGCGGTGCTGCCCGCCCTCCCGCTCACCCCCAACGGCAAGCTCGACCGCCGCGCCCTGCCCGCCCCGCGGGTGCGCCGCGACGCCGGCGCCGCCAAGCCCGCCACCGAGGCCGAGCGGGTGCTCGCCGGGATCTGGGCCGAGGTGCTCGACCTGCCCGAAGTCGGCACCGACGAGGACTTCTTCGACCTCGGCGGCCACTCGCTGCTCGCCACCCAGGTCGTCGCCAAGGCCCGCAAACGGCTCACCGAGGCCGGTGCCCGCCCGGTCAGCGTGATGGACCTCTTCACCTGCCGCACCGTCCGCGACCTCGCCGCCCTCGCCACCCTCGACGAGCAGGACCGCGGCCCGCGCCGCCTGCTGCACCGGCTCACCCGTCCCGTCCCGGCCGACCGCCGCCGGCTCACCCTGGTCTGCGTCCCCTACGGCGGCGGCAGCGCCGTCGTCTACCAGCCGGTCGCCGACCTGCTGCCCGCCGACACCGAGCTGTGGGCCGTCGCGATCCCCGGCCACGACCTCGGTGTCACCGAACAGCACCTGCCCTTCGACGAGTTGGCCGAGCAGCTGGCCGCCGAGGTGCGCGAGCGGATCGACGGCCCGGTCGTCGTCTACGGCCACTGCGGCGTCGGCACCGCCCTCGCCGTCGCCACCGCCCGCCTGCTGGAGGCCTCCGGCCGGGAGCTCGAAGCCGTCTACGCCGGCGCCCAGTTCCCGTTCGCCAAGCCGCGCAGCAAGGTGCTCACCGCGCTCAGCGGCATCGCCGCCCTGGAGCCGCTGCTCGGCGACCGGGTCTACCTCAACTGGCTCACCGGCATGGGCGTCGACACCTCCGAACTCGACCAGGAACAGGTCCGGTTCATCGTCGGCAACATGCGCCGCGACTCCAAGGCCGCCGAGGCGTACTTCACCCGCGCCATCGAGGAGGTCGCCGCCGGCGCGCCCCGGCTGCGCGCCCCGCTGGTCTCGCTGGTCGGCGACCACGACCCGGCCGCCGACTTTTACCAGGAGCGGTACCGCGAGTGGCTGCTGCTCGCCGAGCGCTCCGCCGTCGCGGTGCTCGACCAGGGCGGGCACTTCTTCGTCAAGTACCGCGCGGCGGAGGTCGTCGAGGCCGTCACCACCGTGCACCGCGCCGTCCTCGCCGGGGAGAGCGACACCCTGCCGGCGCGCGGACCGGACAGCTCCTGGTGGTTCCACGGCGAGACCGGCGCACCCGTCTCCGCTGTGACAGAGGCGGTGGAGCCCGCGGCGGACGAGGGGCCGCAGCCCAGCATGGGCCGCTTCCTGGCCGTCGCCGCCGGCCAGTTGGTCTCCATCACCGGCTCGGCGCTCACCGAGTTCGCGCTGCCGGTCTGGATCCTGCTGGAGACCGGCTCGATGGCCCGCTACGCGCTCTACGCCGTCATCGCGATGCTGCCCGGCATCGTCGTCGGCCCGGTGGCCGGCGCCCTGGTCGACCGGCTGGACCGGCGCAAGGTGATGCTCGCCGGGGACGTCGCCGCCGGGGGCACCCAGGCCGCCATGCTGGCGCTGCTGCTGGCCGGACAGCTGCACTCCTGGCAGGTCTACGTGCTGCTCGGCGTGCTCTCCGTCGCGCTCACCTTCCAACGCCTCGCCTACGCCTCCGCGGTGCCCCAGATCGTCCCCAAGCAGTACCTCGGCCATGCCAACGGCGTCGTGCAACTCGCCTTCGGAGCAGCCCAGTTCGTCGTGCCGCTGGTCGCGGTCGCGCTGCTCGCCGCGATCGGCCTGCGCGGCATCCTGATCATCGACGTGGCCAGCTACACGATCGCCGTCGCCATCCTGCTGGCGGTGCGCTTCCCGCGCACCCTGCCGTGGACCCGGCGCGAACCGCTGGTCGAGGAGATCAAGCAGGGCTTCGGCTACTCCTGGCGCCAGCGCGGCTTCCGCTCCATGCTGCTCTGGTTCGCCGGGCTCAACGTCTTCCTCTCGCCGCTGTTCCTGCTCACCACCCCGATGGTGCTCGCCTTCTCCGACCTGGACGGCGCCGCCCGGGTCGCCGTCGCCGGCGGCGCCGGGGCGCTGCTCGGCGGCATCGCCATGGGCTTCTGGGGCGGCCCGCGCCGCCACCGGCTGCGCGGCATGCTCGGTCTGGCCGCCGTCCTCGCGCTGGCCGGCGCCGTCACCGGTCTGCACGCCGGGCTCTGGGTGATCGCCGCCGGCGCGTTCGGGATGTCCTTCGCGCTCTCCCTGGTCAACGGCGTCTACTCGACGATCGTCCAGGTCAAGGTGCCGCAGCGGTTCCACGGCCGGGTGTTCGCGCTGAACACCCTGGTCGCCTGGTCCACGCTGCCGCTCGGCCACGGCGTGATCGCCCCGCTCGGCTCGGCCGTGTTCGGCCCGCTGATGGAGCCGGACGGTGCGCTCGCCCCGGTCTTCGGCCCGCTGATCGGCACCGGGCCCGGTCGCGGCATCGCCCTGATGTACGTGCTGTTCGGGCTCGCCATGCTCGTGCTGGTCGCCGTCGGACTGCGGCTTCCCGCGCTCGCCCGGTTCGACCGGGAGGTGCCGGACGCCGAGCCGGACGACCTGGTCGGCCTGCGCGAACGCGCCCGGGCCGCCGCCGCCCGCCGCGCTGCGCAGGACCGGGAGGCCGTGTGAACCGCGCCGTCCCCACCAGCCTGCCCCAGCTGCTCGCCCACCGGGCCGCCGCGCACCCCGGGCGGACCGCCGTCGTCAACGGCGCCGACCGCCTGGACTTCGGCGCCTGGCAGGCCCGCTCCGGGGCCCTCGCCGCAGCCCTGCGCGCCGCCGGACTGCGCCCCGGTGACCGGGTCGCCCTGCGCCACGGCACCGCCGACTGGGCGGCCTACGCCGTCGCCCACCTCGCCGTGCTGCGGGCCGGCGGCGTCGCCGTGCCGCTCTCCGACCGGCTCGCCCCCGCCGTCACCGCCCACGCGCTCGCCGACTCGGGCGCGGCGCTGCTGCTGCACACCGGCGGCGCGCCGGACGTCCCCGGGGCGGTGAACGCCCCCGGCGTGCGGACGCTCACCGAGGCCGACGCCGCCGGCCATCCCGCCGAACCGGACCTGCCGCCCGCCGACCCCGGCGCGCCCGCCCAGATCCTCTACACCTCCGGCACCACCGGCACCCCCAAAGGGGTCACCGCCACCCACGCCAACCTGGCGTACGGCTGCACCCTGGACGAACGCCGGCGCCCGCTGCGGCACTCGCAGGCCTTCCTGCACGCCTTCCCGGTCGGCACCAACGCCGGGCAGACCATGCTGGTCAACGCGCTCAACGCGCACGCCACCTGCGTCGCCGCCCCGCAGTTCACCCCGCTGCGGTTCGTCCGGCTGATCGCCGAGCACGGCATCGGCAGCGTCTTCCTGGTCCCCGCCATGGCGATCGAACTGCTCGCCTCGGCCGCCCTGGCCAAGGCCGACCTGGGCGGCGTCCGGCTGGTCGGCTCCACGGCCGCCGCGCTGCCCCAGCCAGTCGCGCTCGCGCTCAGCCGGGCCTTCCCGCGCGCCCAGATCACCAACTACTACACCTCCACCGAGGCCGCTCCCGCCCAGATCACCCTGCTGTTCGATCCCGAGCACCCCGACTCGCCCGGCCAACCCGCCTCGCTCGCCGACCTGCGGATCACCGACGCCGACGGCCGCCCGCTGCCGCCCGGCGAGCCGGGCGAGCTGTGGCTGCGCTCGCCCACCGCGCCGCGCGGCTACCTCGGCGAGCGGGACCGGGCGGTGTTCCAGGGCGCCTGGGTGCGGATGGGCGACCTCGGCCGGATCGACGCGGACGGCTTCCTGCACCTGCTCGACCGGGAGAAGGACGTCGTCAAGTCCGGTGCCCACAAGGTCTCCACGCTCCAGGTCGAGAACGCGCTGCACGCCCACCCGCTGATCGCCGACGCCGCCGCGTTCGGCGTCCCGCACCCCGTGCTCGGCGCGGTGGTCGCCGCCGTGCTGGTCCCCGTGCCCGGGTCCGAGCCGCCGACCGCCGCCGAGCTGCGGACCTTCCTGCTCGGCCACCTCGCCGCGCACGAACTGCCGGCCACCGTGCTGTTCCGCGAGGCGCTGCCGCGCAACGAGGGCGGCAAGGTGCTCAAGCGCGAGCTGCGCCGTCTGGTGACCCAGCGCTCCACCGCCGGCGAGACCCCGACCACCACCAGCGAGGCCACCCGATGACCACCGCCCTCAGCCCCGCCCAGCACGGCGTCTGGCTCACCGAGCAGACCCTCGACGCCGGCGCCGCCTACCACCTGGCCGTCACCGTCGAACTCACCGGCCCGCTCGACGCCGCCGCGCTCGCCGGGGCCTGCGCCCAGGTGGTCCGGCAGCACCCGGTGCTCGCCGCCCAGGTGGACCCCGACGGCCCCGCCGTGGGGCCCGGGCCCGCGCCGGAGCTGCGGACCGTCGACTGCCCGGCCGAGGACCTCGACAAGCTGCTCGCCGACGAGTGCGCCGCCCGCTTCGACCTCGCGGCCGGGCCGCTCGCCCGGTTCACCCTGTACCGGACCGCCGCCGAGCGGCAGGTGCTGCTGGTCACCGCCCATCACCTGGCCTTCGACGGCGAGTCCAAGGACCGGCTGGTCGCCGACCTCGCCGCCGCCCACCGGGGGGAGGCGCTCACCACCCCGGCCGGCGCGGTGGCGACCCCGGCCGGTGCGCCGTCCCCCTCGGCCACCGCCTACTGGGCCGAGCGGTGGCGCGAGCCGGGCCTGCCGGCCCTGCCCGGGCTGCGGACCGTCACCGATCCAGGCGCCGCCCCCGGCACCCTGCCCGGACCCGGGCGCTCGGTCGACCTCCGGATCGACGGCGACCGGCACGCCGCACTGGTCGCGACCGCCGAGCGGCTGGGCGTCACCCGCTTCGAACTGCTCACCGCCGCCTGGCACGCGCTGTTGCTGCGCTACGGCAACCCGGCGCCCGCCACCGCCGTCGAGCTGTCCGTCCGCCGCCCCGACGAGCCGGTCGCCGTCGGCCTGGCCGTCAACGAACTGCCGCTGTTCACGGCGCCGTCGGCGGGCTCGGCGTTCGGGGAGTTCGCCGTCGCGGTGCGCGCCGGGCTGCGCGGGCTCTACCCGCACCGGGACGTCCCGCTCGGGCGGGCGGTGCGCGGCCTCACCCCGCGCACCGCGCTCACCCCGCTCTCCATCAGCTACCGCCGCCGCCCCGCCGGCACGCCGGCGCCCGACTTCGGCCCGGGTCTCGCCGCCACCGTCCGCTGGATCGGCTTCGCGGGCACCGCGCGCAACCTCGTCCACCTCCAATTCGTCGACGCCGACGAGGCGTTGGACGTCAGCCTGCAGTACCGGACGGAGGCCTTCGGATCCGGGGCCGCCGAGCGGATCGCCGGCCACTTCGCCACCCTGCTGGACGGCGCCCTCGCCGACCCCGCCACCCCGGTCGGCCTCCTGCCGCTGCTGGCCGCCGACGAGCGCGCCGCCCAACTCGCCGCGCCCGCACCGGAGCCCGGCCTCACCGGGGCGACCGTCCCCGCGCTGTTCGCGGCGCGCGCGGCTGCCACCCCGGAGGCCGTCGCCCTGGTCGCCGACGGCGTCGAGTACCGCTACCGCGAGCTCGCCCGGCTGGTCGCGCACGCCGCCGCCGCGCTCACCCGGCACGGTGCCGGGCCCGGCACCCCGGTCGGCATCGCCCTGCCGCGTGGTCGGGACCAACTCGTCGCCGTGCTGGCGGTGTTGGCGGCCGGGGCGGCCTACCTGCCGCTCGACCCGGAGTACCCCGCCGAGCGGCTCGCCTTCCTGCGCGCCGACTCCGGCCTCGCCCTGCGGATCACCCGCGAGCCGTCCGTGCCGGGCGACCTCACGCCGGACGACCTCGCGCCCACCGCCGCCGCCGACCTGCCCGCCGGCCCCACGCCGGACCACCCCGCGTACGTGCTCTACACCTCCGGCTCCACCGGCACCCCCAAGGGCGTCGAGGTGCCGCACGGCGCGCTCGCCAACCTCCTCGGCAGCCTGCGCGACCACCTCGGCGCCCGCCCCGAGGACCGCTGGCTCGGCCTGACCTCGCTCTCCTTCGACATCTCCACCGTCGAGCTGCTGCTGCCGCTGATCACCGGCGGCCGGGTCGTCCTCGCCCCCGAGGGCGCCCACCGGGACGGCGCCGCGCTGCTCGACCTCATCGCCCGCGCCGGGGTCAGCCACGTCCAGGCCACGCCCAGCGGCTGGCGGGTGCTGCTGGAGGCCGGCCTCGCTCCGTCCGGTGGCGGCCTGACCGCGCTCACCGGCGGCGAGGCGCTGCCCGCCCCGCTCGCCGCGGACCTCGCCGCCGCCACCGCCCGGCTGGTCAACGTCTACGGCCCCACCGAGACCACCGTCTGGTCCACCCTCGCCGAACCCGCCGCCCCCGACGGCCGGGTGAGCATCGGCGCCCCGCTCGCCAACACCCGCGCCTACGTCCTCGACGAGCGCCTGCAACCCGTGCCGTACGGGCTGCCCGGCGAGCTGTACCTCGGCGGCGCGGGCGTCGCGCACGGCTACCGGGGGCGCCCCGGCCTGACCGCCCGCCGCTTCCTGCCGGACCCGTACGGCCCGCCCGGCGCCCGCCTCTACCGCACCGGCGACCTGGTGCGGCGCCACCCCGGCGGCGGACTGGAGTTCGTCGGCCGCGCCGACACCCAGGTCAAACTGCGCGGCCACCGGATCGAACTCGGCGAGATCGAGGCCCGGTTGGCCGGGCACCGCGCCGTCGCCCAGGCCGCCGCCGTCCTGCACGGACCCGACGGGGACCGCCGGCTCGCCGCGTACGTCGTCCCCGCCGGGACCGCCGCGCCCACGCCCGAGGACCTGCGCGCCCACCTCGCGGCCACCCTGCCGGCCGCCGTCCTGCCGGGCACGTACACCGTCCTCGACGCCTTCCCGCTCACCCCCAACGGCAAGCTGGACCGCGCCGCCCTGCCCGAACCGGCCGTCGAGCGCGCCGAGTCGCCCTCCGGGACGGAAGAGGAAGCAGTCGACGGGACCGCCGCCGCCGTCCTCGCCATCTGGCGCGAGGTGCTGCGGCTGGACGACCTCGGCCCCGACGAGGACTTCTTCGACCTCGGCGGCCACTCGCTGCTGATCACCGCGATCGCCGCCCGGATCCGCCAACAGCTCGGCGTCGCCGTCCCGTTGGACGTCTTCTTCGACACCCCCACCGCGCGCGGCGTCGCCGCCGCCGTCACCGATCTGCGTCAGGAGTGAACCCCGTGAGCACCGAAGCCCCGTACCAGGTGGTCGTCAACGACGAGGAGCAGCACGCCCTCTGGCCCGCCGCCGCCCCGCTGCCCGCCGGCTGGAGTGCCGAGGGGTTCACCGGCACCGAGGAGGAGTGCGCGGCCCACGTCGACCGCGTCTGGCCGGACATCCGCCCGCTCAGCCTGCGCCGCCGGCTCGCCGAGCAGGGCGGCGGCGACGCCCGATGACCGCCTATGCCGACCTCGCCCCGGTGCGCGGCCGCCTCGCCGAGCTGGTCAGCGCCGCCACCGACGGGCAGCTCACCGTCGCCGAACTCCTCGCCTCCGAGGAGTCGTTGACCGCCCTCGGGGTCTCCTCGCTGGCCCTGCTGCGGCTCGCCGACAGCCTGGAGGAGGAGTTCGAGCTGCTGATCGACCTCGGCGACCCCGCCCTGCACGCCGAAGGCCTGACCGCCCTCGCCGCCCGCCTGCACGAGCACGCCGGATGAACGGAGCGACCACCGCCGTCCGCCCCGGCCTCACCGTCCCCTTCTCCGGCAGCCGGTCCGGGCGCGCGCCGCTCACCTGGGGCCAGCGCGCCATCTGGCACGCCATCGGCCGCACCGCGCCCAACGACCACTACTTCAACCTCGGCCGGATCCTCCCGATCGCCGACCGCGGCGCGCCCGTCGACGAGGACCGGCTGGCCGTCGCCGTCGCCGGGCTGCTCGCCCGGCACGAGGCGCTGCGCACCCGGCTCGCCCTCGGCGAGGACGGCGAACCGGGCCAACTCCTCTTCTCCGCGGGCGAGATCACGGTCGAGGTGCGTGAGGAGCCCGACCCCGCGCGCGCCGACCGGGCGGCCGAGGAACTGCTGGCCGGTCTCATCGGGCGGCGCTTCGACTACCCGGGGGAGTGGCCCGTGCGGTTCGGCGCGGTGCGCTCCGGCGGGCGGATCACCCACGCGGTGTTCGCCCTGTGCCACCTCGCCTCGGACGGGCACGGCGCCGAGGTGCTGGTGCGCGACCTGCGGCTGCTGGTCCGCCGGGGCTCGGCGGGCCGCCCCGCCGCCGTGACCCCGTACGACCTCGCGCACCAGCAGCGGGGCCCGGCCGGGCGCCGCCGGGGCGCGGCGGCGCTGGCCCGCTGGGAGGCCGACCTGCGGCGGATGCCGCCGACGATGTTCGCCGACCCGGTCGCCGAGCCGTGCGCGCCCCGGTTCTGGACCGGTCGGCTGGTGTCGGCGGCGCTGCCCCGGGCGGTGGACGCGCTCGCGGCCGTCCACCGGGTCAGCGGCTCCACCGTGCTGCTCGCCGCCGCGGGCGCCCTGGTCGCCGCCGACCGGGGCCACCCGTCGGCGGCCGTGATGCCGATCGCCGGGAACCGGGCCGCCGCCGACCACCGCGACCTGGTGAGCACGCTCTCCCAGGACGCCCTGGTCGTCCTCGACCTGCCCGAGGACCTCGACGGCGGCGCGGTCTTCACCGACCTGCTGCCGGACGCCTGGCGGGCTGCCCTGGCCGGCTACCGGGCGGCCGCCTACGACCCGGTGGAGTGGGACGCCCTGCTCGCCCGGATCGCCCGCGAGCGGGGCGCCGAGGTGCACCCGTACTGCTGCTTCAACGACATGCGGCTCGTCGAACGGCCGCTGTCATCCACGGAGTTGCCGACGGCCGAGGAGCTGGCCGCGCTGCGTCGCCGCACCGTGCTGGACTTCCCGGCCACCCAGGAGCTGGTCGCCTGCCGGTACTGCCTCCACCTCACCGGCGACGACTCGGCGCTCACCGTCACCCTCACCGCCGACACCGCCTACCTGCCGCCGGCGGCGATCCACGCCCATCTGCGGGCGATCGAGGAGCTGGTGGTCGCCTCCGCCGCCGGTGCCCCGCCCCGGCTCGCGGCGCTGCCGGGCCTGCTGGAGCGGTTCTCGTGAGGGCGGTCGACCTCGTCCCGCGTCCGCTGGCGAGTGCCGGGGCGACGTCCTGCGCGCAGGGCGGTCGGCTGCGCTTCCGCCTCGGCGGGCGGGGCGTCGAGGGCCGTCCGCTGGTCGGCCGGGTGGTCGTCACCGACGAGGTGAGCGGGGAGATCCGGCTGAAGGCGGGCCTGTCCGGCGTCACGCACTGGGATCTCGACGTCCCTCCGCACTGGCCGAGTTCGCTCTACCGGGCGAGCTTCCACGACGCGCGGCCGGAGCAGCCCGCGCCCGAGCGCGACGCCGAGCACGAGGTGTGGTTCGCCGTGCGCGCCGCCCGTCCCGGCGCGGGCATCCTCGTCTCGGTCCCGTTCGCCACCTGGCGCGCCTACCACCGGGCCGGCCAGCCCGGGCGCGGCCTCTACTACGCCGAGCAACCCGACCGCGCGGCCCGCGTCCGGCTCGACGCGCCCGGTGGCGGCCCGCCGCCCGAGCGCTGGGAGGAGCCGCTGCTGCGCTGGCTGCCCCGGGCCGGGTACCCCGTCGAGTACTGCTCCGGCCTCGACCTGCACGACCGGTCCTTCTCCCGGTTCCTGTCCCACTACCGGCTGTTGGTCGTCAACGGGCACGACGAGTACTGGTCCGCCGGGATGCGCGACAGCGTCGAGGAGTTCACCCGCCGGGGCGGCAATGTGGCGTTCTTCGCGGCCAACACGGCGTGGTGGCAGATCCGGATCGAGGACGAGCCCGACGGCGGCCGCTCGATGGTCTGCCACCGGGACGCCGCCGCCGACCCGGTCACCGCCACCGACCCGCGCCGGACCACCGTCGAATGGTCCGGCTCCCCGGTGGACCGGCCCGAGAACGCGATGACCGGCGTCAGCTTCCGCAACGGTGCGGGCGCGTGGGGCGACGGCATGGCGGTCATCGGCCGCGAGTCCTACACCGTCCGCTTCGCCGAGCACTGGGTCTTCGAGGGCACCGGGCTCGCCGACGGCGACGCGTTCGGGCGGGGCTCGCTCGGCTACGAGACCGACGCCGCCGAACTCGACTGGTCCGCCGGGGTGCCCCGGGCCACCGGCCGGGACGGCACGCCGCGCTCGTTCGCCGTGCTCGCCACCGCCGACCTGCGGCACTGGCGCCGCTACGGGCAGGGCGGCTGGGCGACCATGGGCGTCTTCCGGCTCGGCGCCGGCACCGTCTTCAACGCGGCCACCATCAACTGGGGCCGGGCGCTGGGGGACCCGGTCGTCGACCGGATCACCCGCAATGTGCTGGACCGCCTCGGCGGCTCCGGGCGGTCACCGCACTGGCACACCGTCGGCCGGGCGGACGGCGTCCGCGCGCTCGCCGCCTGCGAGGGCCTGCTGTTCGCGGTGGCCACCGACGGCACCACCCTGCTGCACCGGGAGCCCTCGGACCAGAACCTCCCCTGGACGCCGTGCCCGCCGGTGCCCGGCCCGCTCCCGCGGATCCGCTGCCTCACCGCCCCGCGCGAGGCCGCCGGCCCGATTCCGCTCGCCCTGCTCGCCGTCACCGAGGACGACCGCCTGCTCGTCCGCGACCCCGTCCCCGGCCCGGCCCCCTGGACCCCCGCCGGCCGCACCCCGCCCGGCACGGTGGCCCTCGCCATGTGCGACGGCACGCTCTTCGCCGTCACGCCGCACGACGACACCCTGCACCACCGCCCCGCCACCGACCCGGACGCCCCCTGGCACCCCCTCTGCCCCGCGTCCGGCGCCACCACCCTCACCGTCCTGGGCGGCCGCCTCCACGCCACCACCCCCACCGGCCTCACCACCCGCCCCCCGACCACCACCCCCCACCCGCCCTTCACCCCCACCACCCCCTTCCCCCCTACCCTCACCCTCACCTCCCACCACGGCCGGCTCCTCACCACCACCCCCACCCACCACCTCCTCACCCACCCCATAACCCACTAGCAAGCCCACCGCGCCCGCCCGCAGAAACGCTTCCGCATCCCTGCCGCGGAGTAGGAAGTCGGCCCGCTCGACTTCCTGCGCCCCACAGCGGCTCCCCGCCCACCGCGCCCGCGCGCAGAAGCGCTTCCGCACCCCTGCTGCGGAGTAGGAAGTCGGCCTGCTCGACTTCCTGCGCTCCACAGCGGCTTCCCGCCCACCGCGCTCGCCCGCAGAAGCGCTTCCGCACCCCTGCTGTGGAGCAGGAAGTCGGCCTGCTCGACTTCCTGTTTCCGCGCGAGGTGTCTCTCGCCGGCTCGGCTCTCTCCTCACTCGCCCGCTTCCTCTCAGCTGGCTCCTCGCACCCGGGCGAAGAAACGTTTTGTCTTCCCCGCCGTGGAGTAGGAAGTCGGCCTGCTCGACTTCCTGTGCCCCACAGCGGCTTCCCGCCCACCGCGCTCGCCCGCAGAAGCGCTTCCGCACCCCTGCTGTGGAGTAGGAAGTCGGCTCGCTCGACTTCCTGCGCTCCACGGCGGCTTCCCGCCTACCGCGGCCGCGCGCAGAAGCGCTTCCGCGCCCCTGCTGTGGAGCAGGAAGTCGGCCTGCTCGACTTTCTGCTCCCGGGCGAGGTGTCTCTTGCCGGCTCGGCTCTCTCCTCACTCGCCCGCTTGCTCCCAGCTGGCTCCTCGCGCCCGGGCGAAGAAACGTTTTGTCTTCTCCGCCGTGGAGTAGGAAGTCGGCCCGCTCGACTTCCTGTGCCCCACAGCGGCTCCCCGCCCACCGCGCCCGCGCGCAGAAACGCTTCCGCACCCCTGCTGGGGAGTAGGAAGTCGGCCCGCTCGACTTCCTGCTCCCGGATTTGGTGCGCCTTCTGGCTCGGTCACCTGGTTCCGCCGGGTTGGCTTCGGGTGCGCGGCTGGGTGGAGTGGGAAGTCGGCGGGGCCGACTTTTCGCGCCGTGGGGAAAGGTTTCTGCAAGCGGCGGGGGGTTCATCGGGGAAGGTGCGGGACCATCCGCGGGGAGCCGCCGGGCGGTCGGCCGCCCCCGTGACGGCGTCCGCCCGGCGGGTGGGTGGGTGATTGACGATGCAGGACGGTGGGGGTCGGCGCCAGGGAGTTGGGGTGTCCGGGACGGGGTGGGGGGTGTCCGGGCAGGTGGGGTGGGGTGTCCGGGACTTGACGGGGGACGCTCTGCGCGTCCGTCCCGGACAGCCTCGTCGACCCCTTCCGGTACGGTGTGAGCTTCGAGAGGAGGGGCGGAGCGGATGTCCACAGCACCCGGGGGCGGGCTCAGCGCCGATGAGGCGGTTCGCGCGATGCTGCTCTTCATGCCGAGGGTGGCGGCGCGGTTGAAGCGCACGCCGGTGCCCGAGCGGCTCCGTTCGGCGAACCTGGCGCCCCGGCACCTGTCGATGCTGTCCTACCTGGTGTTCGACGGGCCGATGCCGGTGAACCAGCTGGCGGCGCACCTGCAGGTGGCGCCGACGACGGTGAGCCTGATGGTGAGCGACCTCTGCCGGCAGGGCGTGGTGGAGCGCAGGACCGACCCGGCCGACCGCCGCCGCACCATCGTCACCATCACCGAGGAACCCGAGACCAAGGCGGCGATCGAAGGCTGGCTGGCCAACGGCGCGGCGGCCTGGCGCAGCGCCTTCGAGCCGCTCGCGCCCGAGGAGCGCGCGCTGTTCGTCCGCACCATCGAGGCCTACGAGGAGGGCGCCTCCGCTCCCGTCCGGCCACCGCGGCCCGGGTCCGACGGGGGACACGGACCCGAGCCGCGGTGAAGTCGCGCTGCTGACGCGCGTTCACCGGACCTCTGTCGGGTCGAGGCCCGGCCTGCCGACTACGGTGGACCAGACCACCGGAGGTGTCAACGCGCGGCGCCCGGCGCTACCCGAACGGGCAACTCCCCGCCCCTGCTGCCGGATCAGACCAGCCCGAGCAGCGGGTCCTGGCGCAGGATCGCGCGGTGGACGCCGGCGAGCTCCGCGCCGGGTTCGATGCCGAGCTCGTCGACCAGCCGGCGGCGGGTCCGCTGGTAGAGGGCGAGCGCGTCCGCCTGGCGGCCGGTGCGGTAGAGCGCCCGCATCAGCAGGGCCTGCGGCTGCTCCCACAGCGGGTGACCGGAGGCCAGCCGCCACAGCCGGGCCACCGCCTCCTCCGACCGGCCGAGCGCGAGGTCCGCCTCGGCCGTCAACTGCTCGGAGCCGAGGCGGACTTCGTCCAGCCGGGCGGCCTCCCACTGGAACGCGGGCAGGTTCTGGAGCTCGCCCAGCGCCGGGCCCCGCCAGAGCGCCAGCGCCTCCTGGGCCGACGCGCGGGCGGCGGCCGGGTCGCCGGCGGCGAGCGCGGCCCGGGCGGCGTCGAGCAGCCGCTCGGCGCACCGGTAGTCGAGCTGCTCGTCGTGGACGGAGAGCACGTAGCCGGACGGGCCGCCGAGCAGGCGCGGCGCCGATCCGCCGGTGTCGCCCGGGCGGGCCAGCACGGCGCGCAGGCGGGAGACGTAGCTCTGCAGGGTGTTGAGCGCGCTGGCGGGCTCCCGCCCGCCCCAGACGTTGTCGATGAGCGGGCCGACCGGCACCGGGCGGCCGGGCGAGAGCAGCAGGGTGGCGAGGACCGCCCGCTGCCGGGCGCCGCCGATCGGCAGGGGCACGCCGTCGAACCGGATCTCCAGGGGTCCGAGCGCACACAACTCCCACGCCCCGTGCACTCTGCCCGCTCTACCGTCCGCGCTGCCGCTCACGCTGTGCCACCTTCCCTGTCGTTCGAGCCACGGTGCTCTCCACCGTGAGCGAGAGAAGCGTGCTCTTTGCGCGTAGACGGCCACTCAACAGCGACTAAACGCTTTGACCGTGTGCAGACTTCGTCGGCGATCCACCGCCGCCCTACCCGGCTTACCCGCCTTCCAATCGTGCCGTGCACGTGTTTTGCACGCGGTTTGCACGCGACGACGGACACGCTCTGTGGCGGAAGACGGAGACGACGCGGCCGACCCGGCCGAGGCAGACCGAGAGGGACGAGATGGACTTCCGCGACCGCACCCTGGTGCGACTGGCCGATCCGGAGCAGCGGGACCGGCTGTTCGACCAGCGGTCGCTGGAGAACCTGGTGGCGGCCGGCTACGAGACGGCGGCCGGCGTCACCGGGCCCTACACGGCGGACTTCGCCGAACTGCGGCTCGGCGTCCGGCTGGACCGACCGGTCACCGCCGAGGGCGGCTGGTCCGCGCCCGGCGGCATCCGGCAGGAGGGGCGGTTCACCCTCACCGGCCTCGGCGGGCCCACCGCCGACGCGCTGTGGCGCGGCAGCGTGACGGTGCGCACCGGCGCCGGCGCCGACCGGGTCGACGCGGTGCACGGCGCGCCCCTCGGCCGGGCCGGCGGACCGGAGTTGACCGTCCACTACACGCCGGGCGCCGGGACGCCGCGCCCGGTGGCCCTGCCGGTGCTGGCGGCGTTGCTCGTCCGCGAGAGCGTGCGGCCCGCCGACCTGCTGGCCGAGAGCCGGGCCCTGGCCGACGCGCTGGGCGCGCTCGGCGCGGCGGCGGTGCCGGGCACGGTGCCGCTGGCGCCGCGCGACCGGGCCCAGGTCGGCTGGCTGGTGCCGCCGGCCGTGTTCGACGACCCGGACTGGCCGGGCGGCTCCACCGCCGCCGGGCCCGCCGAGCAGCGGGCCGCCCGCGCGGCCGCGGCCGGCCGGCTGCTGGCCGCCCAGGGGATCGCCCTCCTGGTCGTCCCCGACGCCGTGGCCGGCTGAAGCCGTGCCGACCCGGCACCGCGGCCATCGCCGGGACCACCTGACGCCGTGACCTCCAGAACAGAGAGCAGGAGAGGAAAGCCATGCCCACTGCGTATCCCTTTGTCGACATCGAGATCGACAAGTCCGGGCTGACGCCCCGCGTCCAGCCGTCCAGCGGGGTGATCGCCCTCGTCGGCACCACCCCGGACGGCGCGAGCGGCGGCACCGCCGCCGTCAACGTCCCGTACGTCGTCACCACCCCGGACGAGGCGCGGGCCCTGTTCGGCCAGGACAACACGCTCCAGAAGGGCCTGCTGCTCGCCCTCACCCAGGACCGGCTGCCGCAGAAGGTCTACGGCGTGCGGGTCAAGGGCACCGAGCACGCCGCCGGACTGGCCGCCCTGGAGGCGGTCGACGACGTGTCCGTGGTCTGCCTGGCCGGCGTGACCGACATCGGCACCGAGACCCCGCCGGCCGGCCTGCTCGCGCTGCGGGCGCACGTCGAGGAGATCTCCGCCAAGGGCCTGCGCCGGATCGGCGTCGCCATGATCGACCCCAAGGTGGAGAAGGCGCCGGACTACGTCGCCAAGGTGGTCACCCCGGCGTTGGTCAAGCTGCGCAGCGACAGCGGCCGGATGGTCCTGGTCGCGGCCCGGGGCGCGGACGGCGACGTCGCCGCCGCCACCGCCGCGGTGATCGCCGCGCACCCGCCGCACGCCTCCCTGCTCCTCAAGCAGGTCAAGGGGGTGCGGATCCCGAAGGAGAAGCAGTACGGGCCGTCGGAGATCATCGAGCTCTCCAAGGCCGGCCTCAACCCGGTGATCGACCCCGCGCTGATCGCGGGGGAGGGCCTGCACCTGGCCGAGGGCCAGACCTTCACCACCGACCCCGCGTACGGGTACATCGACCTGCGGCGGGTCGTCGACCACGTGGAGTTCCTGCTCCGGGCCGGGCTGATCGGCAGCGTCGGCGACGCCCGGATCACCCGCACCGGCCTGACCATGCTCAAGCAGCGCACCGAGGGCATCCTCGGCGGCCTGCTGCGCGAGTCGGTGATCGCCGGCTTCGAGGTGCGGATCCCGGTGCTGGAGGTCCTCGGCCGCCCGGAGACGGAGTGGACCCAGGCCGACCGGGACACCGTGCGCGCCGCGCGCGAGCAGCGGGCGGTCGACGTCCAGACCTCGATCACCTACGGCCCGGCCGTGCACCGCCTGCACGTCAAGCTCGCCGTCACCTACTAGCAGCCCGTCAACCCCGCCGAGGATCCTGGGAGCCCGCCACCATGGCCGACTGGAACACCCGCCTGGCCGTCGCGTACATCGACGACGCAGGCAAGAGCGCCGAGATCGCCCCGATCGACTCGATGTCGACCACCTTCAACCTCAACGCCGAGCCGCTGCACTCGCTGGGCGCGACACACATCGGCGTCGTCTACCAGCCGTCGCAGGTCAACTTCTCGATGACGGTGAAGGCCATCGGGCCCGCCGCCGCCGAGCTCACCGCGATCGCGCTGCGCGGCGGCCGCTTCGACATCGTCCTCCAGGAGCAGTCGGGCACCGACTGGTCCTACCGGACCCTCGTCATGTCCGACTGTGTGATCACCGCCTCCGCGCAGTCGGCGACCGTCGCCGGCGCGCCGACCGTGACCTTCTCCGGCTTCTCGCTCGCGGCGAAGGTCGAGGGCAAGTCCGGGCCGGCGGTCGCGATCCCCTGATCCGCGCGCCCGGCCCGGCGCCGGCGGCCGCACCCGGCCGCCGGCCCCGTCCCGAACCCGCGAGAACCCCCGAGAACGCGCGGCGACCCGCGAGAACCCGCGGCGACCCGCGAGAACCCACCCGAACCCACCCGAACCCGCCACGAACCGAGGAGCGCACGTGCCCGAGGCCGCGCACTACCACTTCCCGGTGGAGATCGAGGTCGCGCACGCGCCCCAGGTCGACCACCAGGCCATCGCCGACCTCGTGCTGGAGCGGCTCACCGCCCAGCTCGAGGCGCTCGACCCCGCCCCGCGCCGGGACTGAGGGGGAGGCCGATCGTGTCCAGTTTCCAGCGGTACGGGCCGCCGTCCCTGGTCCTCTCGGACGGGCTGGTGACCGTGCCCCTGTGGGCGGTGACCAGCCTGGACCTGAACCGCCAGTACCAGTACGAGCGGATCGGGCCCGCCGAGGTGCGGGAGACCGTGCGGGTCTCCGGGCTGCTGGTCGGCGCCGAGCGGTTCGCCTGGCGGGCGGCGCTGGAGGCGCTGGCCGAGCACGAGACCGGGACCGGCGCGTTCGCGGCCGGCGCCGTGGCCGGGTCGGCCGGCACCGGACTCGCGGGGGCCGTCGCGGGCGCCGCCACCGGCGCCGCCCGGCCGTTGACCCTGCTGGCCGAGTCCACCATCCGCACCGACCTGCGGATCGTCGCGCTCTCCTTCGCCGAACGGGCCGAACGCCGCGAGGTCGTCGAGGTCTCGCTCACCCTCGCCCACGCGCCCGAGTGGCAGGGCGGAGCGGACGTCCTGGCCGACGCGGCGGTGGCCGGCCTCTCGGCGCTCGCCGACTGGGAGAGCCACCGGGGCCAGGACGGCCGCCGATGAACCGCCCGACGAGCAACCCCGTCAGCAAGCCCCTGAACCACCCGACGAGGGAGGGACACCGTTGAGACCCACCGCACCGATCCTCCGGCTGCTCACCCCCGCCGAGCCCGACCCGCTGCCGCCCGGCGCCACCGTGGTCGACGCCGCGCTGGACGGCGGCCTGCCCGAGTACCTGCCGCTCCACGCCGACCTCGGCGTGTTCGTGGCCGCCGTGCTCGGCCGCGCCGACACCTGGCACGACGCCGACCCGGCCACCGTCGTCAGCACCCCGGCCGACCCGGGCCGGGCCTTCCGGCTGGTGCTGCGCTCCGGCGGCGGCTACGCCGGCGCGCTGCCGCTGACCGCCGGCGCCCGGCGCACCGTCGAACTGCCCGGCTCGCCCCGCCTCGCCACCGAGATCGCCCTGCTGGACTGGGAGTTGCGGGCCGGTTCGGTGCGCGGCGCGGGCCGCCACGGCTCCCGGATCCGGCTCGCCTGGTGGGACCTCGGAGGTGCGCCGTGAGCGACTGGGCCCTGCGGATCACCGGCGGCGCGGCGCCGCTGGAGCTGTCCGGCGCGCAGACCCGCGGTGTGGTCACCCTGCGGGCCGAGGCGGCGCTGCCGTCCGGTCTCGCCGCCGCCACCGTACGGCTGACCGTGCGCGGGCTGGCCGAGGCCGTCGTCGACCGGCTGGCGGCCGGCCCGGGCCCGCTGGTCGCCGAGCTGTACCTGCACGGCTCGGCCACCGCCGCCCGGCCCTTCGACCCGGCGGCCCGGGTGGCGGCCGCGGTCGTCGAGCGGGTGGTGCGCCACCGGGGCCGGTACGGGCCGGAGTTGCGGCTGGACGGGACCGACGAGGCCTACCACCGGCTGTCGGCCGTCTGCCGCACCCCGGTGCCGGCCGGCGACCACCGTACGCAGGCCGCCGAGCTGGCCCGCCGGGCCGGCGTGGCGGTGCAGGCGCACGGCGCGGCCGTCCGCGGCGGACCGCTGGCCGCCGGGCCCAGCCACCTGGAGCACCTGGCGGGCCTGGAACGGGCGCTGGCCGAGCACGACGGCCGCGGCGGACGCGCCCTCGCGCTGTTCCGCGACGGGGTGCTGCACCTCGGCGCCCGGCCGGCCGCGCTGGTCGCGGTGCACGACGTCCGGCCGCGCTGGACCGAGGAGTTGGGCGGCGCCCGCGCCGACCGGCCCGCCGTGCGCCTCGGACTGCCCGGTGACGCCCGGCTGCTGCCCGGCGACCTGGTGCGGCCCGGCGACGGGGCGCGGCCGCTGTACGTCACGGCGGTGCGGCACACCCTCGACCGGGCGCACGGGTTCACCACCGTGGTCGCCGCGGTGGCCACCACCGGGCCCGACGCGGCCTGGGACGGCCGGCCGGGCGCCGCCGACCGGGTCACCGTCCGCTCCGAGCCCGCGGCCGACCCCGCCGCCGCGGCCGCCCGGGCCGTCGCCGGCCTCGGCCGGGCCGCCGCGGCCCGCGCCGCCGTGCCGGAGGTCGCCGAGGTGCGCGCCGCCGACGGGCCGACCGCCACCGTCTGGCGCGGGCTCGCGCCCGGCGACGGCGAGCCGATGCAGCACCGGCGGCTGGAGACCGCCCGCACCGAGCCGGACCGGCTCCCCGGGGTCGGCTACGCCACCCCGTTCGCCTGGGGCCGCTACGGGCTGGTGCTGCCGCGCTACCCCGGCACCCGGGTGCTGCTGGTGCCCCGGCGGGGCCGCGCCGACGACGCGGTGGACGTCGGCGCGCTGTGGCGGGACGGCGAGGGCCCGTCGGCCCGGGCCGGCGACTGGTGGCTGCACCTGCCCGCCGCCGTGCCGGCCGGCCAGCGCGGCGGGATCGGCGACGACCGGCCCGGCGCGGACCCGGGCGACCGTGCCAGCAACGACCTCACCGACGCCGACGGCAACCGCGTGATCGAGGTCGGCGAACTGACCGTCCGGGTGGGGCGCAGGGCGCTGCACGGCGCGGGCGTCCGCCCCGAGCGGGCCCGCGCCGAGAACGCCGTCACCATCGAGCACGCCGACGGCGGGGCGTCCGTGGTGATCGCCGCCGACGGCACCATCACGCTCACCGGCAAGAACCTGCGATTCGAGGCACAGGAGACCATCGCGATGAAGGCGGAGAACGTCAAGGTCGCCGTCACCGGGCACATGGACGTGACCGGATGACCGCCGTCTGGAACCTCGCCGCCGGGCCGTCCACCGAGCCCGGGCCCGGCACCGGGCCGGGGCCCGTCACCACCGACCCGCTCGCCGCCGACCTGCAGCTGCGCGACGGCGACCTCGCCACCGTCACCGGCCCGGACGCCGTCCTGCAGTCGGTGCGCCTCGCGCTCACCACCGCGCTCGGCACCGACCCGCTGGACCGCGGCTTCGGCTTCGACGGCCTGCGGGTGCTCGCCGAGGAGCACACCCCCGAGCTGGTCCGCGAGCGGGTCCGGGTCGCCGTCCTCGCCGTCCTGCGGCGCGACCCCCGAGTGCGGCGCGTCCTTGAGGTCCGGGTCGACGACCCGTCCGGCGCCGACCGGGCCCTGGTGGTCGGCGCGGTCCTGGAAACCGACACCGGCGCGGTGCTGCCGGTGACCCTCACCACCGGAGTGCAACGTGCCTGACCAGTCCGCCCCGTCCGCCCCGTCCGACCCCGGCCTCCTCCAGCCCGGCGAGGCCCCGTACGGGGTCACCGACCGCGGCTTCGTGCCCAAGCCGTACGCCCGGCTGGTGACGGAGCGCTTCGAGCTGGCCCGCGAGGTGTTCGGCGCCGACCTCGACCTCGGCCCCGGTTCGGTGATCCGCCGTCTGCTGGAGGTCACCGCGCTGGAGGACGCCCGCACCTGGTCGGCCCTCGCCGGCGCCTACGACGACGCCTTCGTGGCCACCGCCGGCGGCCCGGCGCTCACCGCGCTCGGCGCCGAACTCGGCCTTCCCCGACCCTGGTTGGAGGCGTCCGGCGAGATCGGGCTGACCCTGCGCGGCACGCCGTCCGGGCCGGTGGTGGTGCCGCGCGGCGTGCGCCTGCTGACCCCGCGCGGCGACGACGTCGCCACCGACGCCAGGGTGGAACTCTCCGTCCAGCAGCGGCAGGTCACCGTCCCGGTGGTCGCCTTCGACCCCGGCCCCGAGGGCAACCTCGACCCGGCTCGCCCCGAGCAGCGGATCACCGCCTGGAACCCGCAGGACCCCTGGCGCACCGAGTTCCTCGCCGGCCCGGGCAGGGCGGGCGCCGAGATCGAGATCGACGGCGCCGCCGCCCGGCTCACCGGCGGTGAGCGGCGCTGGCCCGACGCCCGCTACCGCCGGCTGCTGCTGCGCGCGCCGCGCTCGCTGTGGAACGCCGAGGCGATCCGGCTGGCCGCCGCCATGGTGCCCGGCGTGCGCCAGGTGCAGGTCAGCGACGTCTACGGCGGCCTCGACGTCCACCAGTCGATCTTCGGCACGCTCGACGGCAACTTCATCGACCGGCTGTTCGGCGACGAGGCCACCGCGGCGAGCCCGTTCGGGCTGAACGTGCTGGTCGCGCCGACCCCGGCCGCGATCTGGGGCGGCCCCGGCGGCGGCGGACTGCACGACGCCGTCCGCCGGGCGATCGACGACCTGCGCCCGCTCGGCGTGGTGCCGCGCATCCAGCCCGCCGTGGAGGTCGGCGTGGTGCTCTCCGCCCGGCTGGTGCTGCGCGGCTCCACCACCCCGCCCGACCAGTTGAAGGCCCGGCTGCTGACCCGGGTCGCCGAGTACGTCGACGGCCTCGGCCTCGGCGAGGAGGTCCGGCACGCGGCGGTGCTGGCCGCGATGATGGCCGAGCCCGGCATCGCCGACGTCGTCGACCTCAGGCTGACGAAGTTCCCGCCCGCCCTCGCCACCGCCGTGGCGCCCGCCGGCCCCAACCTGAGGCTGGCGGCCAATGAGATCGCCGTGCTCGTCGAGGACCCGAAGGGGCTCACCCAGTGACCGCGCCCGCGCCGACCGGCGCGCCCGTCGAGACCCCGGCCGCCGCCCACCGGGCCATGGCCGACCACCTGCCCGCCCCGCTGCGCGCCGCCGTGTACGACGAGCCCGTCCCGCTCACCGCGGCCGACGGCCGCGTCACCGGCCGGCTGCCGGGCAACCCGGGCGCCCCGGGCACCCAGGGAAGTGCACCCGTCGCCGCTCCCGGCCGCCCGCTGGTGCTGGCCGGCCCCGGCCGCGACCTCGCCGAGCGCGGCCTGCGGCTCACCGCCACCGTGGCGGGCACCGCCCGACCGCCGCTGCTGCTTCCCCCGTTCACCGAGGCCGACGCGCTGCACCCGCTGCCGCTCGGCGCGGACTGGCCGCCCGGCGCCCCGTTCGAGCTGGCCGCCGCCTGGCTCGACGGCGACGGCACCGCCCACCCGCTGAACGCCGCCGAGGCCGCCGGGCTGCTGCGGGTGCGCCACCTGTCCGGCACCACCGCCCGGCTGCTGTACGTGCTGGGCGCGCCCAAGGCCGAGATCCGCCGCATCGCGCGGCAGATCGCCGCCTCCCGCACCCTGGCCGGCGCGCGCTCCGGCGCGCTCGACGCACTCGGCGCCGAACTCGGGGCGCCCCGCTTCGCCGAACGCCTCACCGTGCGCCCCGACGGCGCGGACGTCGAGCCGGCCCGCGAGAGCGACGAGGAGTACCGCGCCCGCCTCGCGGTACTCCGCCCCTGGGCGGTCCCCTCGCCGCAGGGCCTGGCCGGGCTGCTCAATGGCGCGGCCCCGGACGGCGGGGCGCTGGCCCGGTTCGGCATCTCCCCGCCGTTCACCGTCGAGGACAGCGCCAACGGCCTGGCGATGGCCTTCCGGGTGGTCGCCCCCGGCGGCGAGGCCGACCGGCTCGCGGTGCTCGACCAGGTCCGGGCCGTCCACCTGGTCCAGCCCGGCCCGGACGGCGACGCCGTGCACGCCGCGCGGCCGCAGTCGGCCGACCGCCGGGCCCGCGACGAGCAGCTGCGCGCCGCCCTGCGCGCCGGCTGGACGTTCGCCGACCGCGCCGCCCCGCGGCCCGCGCTGGCCCGCGGCCTGGCCGCCGCCCTGGTCCGGCTGGCGGCCTGCCGCCGAGCCCTCGGCCGAGCCGCCCCCGGCACCGTGCTGCGGGTCCAGGACCCGGCCGGCGGCAGCCGTTACGAACTCGGCGTCGGCGCCGACCTGACCCCGCTCACCGCCGCCGACCTCGCCGCGCTCGCCGCCCGTGTGCGCACCCCCGGACCGGTCCCGGACCCGTCGGTCGACCCGGAGACCCGCGCGCTGATCGCCGAACTGCGCCCGCCCGCCGACCCGGCGGACGACCCGGACGGCCGCTGGCTGCTCGTCCCCTGCGGCCTGGCCACCGTGCACCGGCTCGCCGAGGACCGCCTGTTCGTCTCCCACCTGCCGCTGCACGGCCTGGCCGTCGACCTCGACGCCGACCTGCTGCGCGCCCGGTACGCCGCCCGGCAGGACGAGCGCACCCACGCCGTGCTCGGCGACGGCCTGGCCGCCGCGCTGCGCGCCTGGGCGGCGGACGGCGCGGGGACGACCGTCCTCGCCGACCGGGCGGCCGCCGTGCAGCGGCTGCGCGCCGAGGCCCAGCAGCTGGGCGCCGCCGACCCGGCGGTCGCCGCGTTCCGCGCCGCCGGGCTGCCGGCGGTCGCCAACCCCCTCCCGGCCGTCGAGCAGCTGCCCGCACTGTCCGCCGATCTGTACACCGTGATCACCCTGCCCGGGCAGCTCGGCACCGATGTGCTCGCCGGCCGGGCCGAGGCGGTCGGCAGGCTCCGCCGGCTGGTCGGCCTGCTGCGCGACCAGTGGCTGGTCTCCGCACTGCCGGTGGTGCTCGCCCCGGCCGGCGGAACCGGCACCCGCACGCTCGCCCTGGTGCTCGGTGCCGTCCCGCTGCCGCAGGTCGGCACCAACCTCAACCGCCGCCGCGCGGTGGGCTTCCGCTGGCAGACCGTGCCGCTGCGCGGCTCGCTGACGCTGTCGGCCACCACCGGCCCCGGCACCACGGTGCGCACCGCCGACGGCGGCGTCGGAGTCGTGGTCACCCTCGGCTACGCCCGCCGACGGCGCACCGATCCCTACGAGTTCAGCGTCGACCTGCCCGGCGGCACCCTCGGACACCGCGAGTACGAGGCGCTGATGAACCTGCTCGACCGGGTCCACCCGGCGGGGATCGCGGTCGACACCTCACCGATCCGGCGCGGCCGGGTGGTGCTGGGCGGCGGCCCCGACCCGACCCCGCTCAGCCCCGAGCAGTCCCGGCTCTACCGGGACTACCGCCCCGGCCGCGGCCGCCTCGCCGACCGGGTCTTCAAACCGATCACCGCGGGACTCCAGGTCGGCGTGCGCGCCACCGTCCGCGTCGACACCTACCTCAAGCCTCGCCAGGGGGAGAAGCCGTGACCCAGCCCGTCCCGCCGATGCAGCGGCCGCGCTACTTCGACTACCAGTTCCTGCGCGCCGACGACTTCGACACCGAGCAGCGCTACCACCGCTCCCGCCGGGAGCTGCTCACCGCGCTGTTCTACAGCCCGGGCGTGGTCTCCGGCCTCACCGTGACCTGCACCGACAGCAGCGTCACGGTCGCCGCCGGCTACGCCGTCGACCGGCTGGGCCGGCTGGTCGTGCTGCCCGCCGTGAGCGTGGTCCCCGCCCCCGGCGCCGGCGACCTGACGCTGACGGTCACCGTCCGCTACAGCGAGCGGGCCACCGACCCGAGCGACGAGACCGGCGTGCCCGGCGAGACCCGGTGGACCGAGGAGCCCAGGGTCGAGCTGGTCGGCACCGTCACCCCCGACCACCTCGTGCTCGGCACCTTCCGCCGGTCCGCCGGCAAGGGCACCGTCACCACCGCCGGACGGGTCGCGGCCGGTCTGGTGATCCCCGGCCAGTACACCGTGAAGGGCAACCTGACGGCGGAGGGCGACCTCACCGGCGCCAACCTGAACACCAAGGACGTCCGGGCCACCGGCGCGATCGTCCCCTCGGTGGGCAACACCGCCGCCAGCGGCATCATGTTCCCCCGCGACCCGGGCGGCGGCACCGGTGACGAGGCCTTCATCCGCTACTTCCCGTACAACGGGGAGAACACCCAGCTGGTGATCGGCAACGGCAACGACGTCGACGACCTGATCGACTTCTCCCAGGGGGCCAGGACCCGCTTGCGGATCGGCGGCGGCATGCTGCACACGGGCAAGCTGGACGGCCAGCCCGCCGTGGCCGGCGAGGTGCTCGGCGCGCTCGGCTTCCACGGCCACGGCGTCCAGCACGCCCAGTTCTCCTTCCGGGCCGGCCGGGGCTTCGAGTTCGTCGACCGCAGCGCCGACTGGCCGTCGCTGGACTACGCCGCCGACAGCAAGCCCTACGCCGACGTCTACGCCCGCAACCTCGGCGTCAACGACGTCACCGCGCGCAACCTGAGCGTCAACGACGTCACCGCGCGCAACCTGAACGTCAACGACGTCACCGCGCGCAACCTGGGCGTCAATGACGTCCGCTCCACCGGTGACGTGTACCTGGGCCGGGACAAGACCCTGGTCGGCAGCGGCAACCTCTACCTCGCCGGGCCCGGCAAGACGGTCGTCAGCAACCAGTACTTCGGCGGCAGCGGCCTGCTGCACGTCCAGGGCGGCCTGTCGGTCGGCGACTACGAGCCCGCGCTCAACCGGGTCACTTCCTGGGACGCCAACTTCGGCGGCGGCCTCTACCTCGGCGGCACGATCGGCGACTTCGGCAGCGCCGCCATCCGGATGTACAACAACGGCGACATCCGCAGTACCGGGATCGTCTACGCCAAGGAGAAGAAGTTCCTCATCGACCACCCGCTCGACCCCGAGCGGAAGTACCTCCTGCACACCGCGCTGGAGGGGCCCGAGAACGGCGTCTACCAGCGCGGCGAGGGGCGGCTCGCGGACGGCCGCGCCGTGGTCGAACTCCCCGAGTACTTCGAGGCGTTGACGCTGGTCGAGGGCCGGACCGTGCAGCTCACCCCGGTCTTCGAGGACGACGACGAGCCGCTCTCCGTGCTCGCCGCCTCCCGGGTGCGGGACGGCCGCTTCACCGTCCGCACGGTCGACGGCTCCCCGGCCTCGCACGCCTTCCACTGGGAGGTCAAGGCCGTCCGCGCCGACATCGAACCGCTGGTGACCGAGGTCGGCAAGGCCGATTTCGACCGCCGGCACGAGGCCCCGGCGCCGCCGCCCGCCGGGGAGCCGGCATGACAGCCACCCCCGGGGCGCGGTCCGTCACCGCCACGCCCGGCACCAAGCCGGCCAACGGCGCCTGGGCCGCCGTCACGGTCACCCCCGAGGCCGCGTCCCGGCTGCGGGTCGACGGCAAGCCGCTGCTGCTCGGCGCGAGCGGCGCCTTCCACTTCACCTCCAACAGCGGCGCACTCGACAGCTCCGTCGGCCTCACCGCCGCCGACACCAGGCTGCGCTGCGACGGCCGCCCGGTCCTGCTGACCGGCGACGCCACGTCCGACAGCTACGGCAACACCCTCACCGCGGCCGAGGCCGGCCGCCTGTGGACGGAGCGGCGCCCCGCATGATTCCCCAGGTCACCGTCCCGATCCGGCTGCGCCTCGACGCCACCGCCGCGGCCGAGGGCTCCTACCGTCCCCGGCTGCGGGCCGCACTCACCCGGGCGCTGGCCCGGGCCGGCGCCGACGCGCCTATCGGGGTGGTGACCGCGCCCACGTTCCGCTGGTCCGGGCCCGGCGTCGCCGAGCTCCCGGCCGGAGCCAGCGACCGCGTCGAGCGCGAAGTCGCGGCGCTGATACGGGAGTTGGCGGCGACCCCGGCCCTGCCTGCGGGCGCGGCCACCCCGCCGGCCCGCCTCGACGCCGTCCCGCCCGGGTTCACCCTGCGCCCCCGCTCCGCCTACGACATCGCCGAGGAGGGCCGCCCCGCCGTCTGGCTCACCGAGGCGATGACCGTCCGCGAGGCGGCCCGCCGTCTCTACGGACGTCCGGACGACTGGCGGTTGCTCGTCTACTGGTACAACCGCGACCTCTGGGCCGCCGAGCACGACCTCGCCCGCGACCTGCCGGACGTCGCCGACCGCCCGCTGCCGGCCGGCCGGCGGCTGCGCGTCGAACCGGGCCTGCTGAATGAACAGCTGCGCTCCCGGGTGCAGTTGGCCGCGGCGAGCCGCCAGGTCGGGGAACTCGACCGGACCGGAGGCGCCCGCCTCGTCGTCGAGGGACCGGACCAGAGCGGCCCGGTCCCGCGCGGCAGCACCGTCCGGATCGGACTCCGCCTGCCCGAGGACGTCTACCCCGTCCGGGCCGAGTGGCGGCTGCGCCCCGACCCGGCCTACCGGGCGCTGGCCGGCGGCCTGGTGGACGCGGTCCGCAACGGTCCCTCCGGCAGCCTGTCCGGGCCGGAGAACGCCGAACCCCACCGCTGGGACCTGCCCGCCGACGCTGCGGGCCTGCACATCGTCTCCTGCCGGCTCTTCCGGGACGGCGAGTTCTGGCAGGAGATCTGGACGTCCCTGCTGGTGCTCAACCCCGAGGACCTCGCCCGGATCGTGCTCCGCTCCGGCGCCGCGGCGCCGCCCGGGCCGGCCGCGCTGCGCGCCGGGCTGCAGACCGCGTACGACGAGCGGATGCGGAGCCTCGCCGCGCCCGGGAAGGAGCGGGGCGGCGGCCCGTACCTGGTCGCCGAACCGGAGGGCCGGGCCACGCCGGGCAGCGAGGTCCGCTACCAACTGCTCTGGCCCGACCGCCCGGAGGAGGAGGTGCGGCTGCGCTGGCAGGTCCGCGCCCTCGACCCGCCGGCGCCCGGCGAGTACCGGGGCGAGCTGGGCCGGGGCCGGGCGGCCGTCTCCCCGGGCCTGGCCAGGACCGCGATCCCGACCGGATGGCTCGCCCCGGGCCGCGCCTTCAACGACTTCTGGCAGGTCCGCTGGGCCGACCGGCCCGGGCGCTACGAGATCGGCTGCGAGCTGAGCTGGAGCCGGGGCGTCCGGTACGCGGTGCTGGAGCAGCGGGTCGAGGTCGAGCCCGGCAGCCGCCCGGGGTCGGCGCCGGAGAGCCCGCGCGCGGCCCGCCGCCGGCTGACCGAGGACCTCGCCTTCGCCGACCTGACCCTCGCCCGCGGCGAGGCGGTGCCGCTGCGCGCCGCCTGGGTGGCGGGCGAGGGCGAGCCGACCGGCGTTCCGCTCCAGCTGTACGTCACCACCGCCCCCGACGCCCCGGCCGCCGGGGTGCGGCTGCGGATCTGGGACCACTCGCCGTCCGGGCGCCGCCGGTCCTACGAGGGCGGCGGCGACACCCCGCAGGAGGCGCTGGAGCGGGCGCTCGCCGACCTCGCCCGGGTGCCCTACCCCAAGGGCGTCGTCATCGCCGAGACCGACGGCTTCACGCTGGCCGGGCAGGCGTTCCCGGCGCGCGCCGTCACGGTGCGCTGCTCCGGCGACATCCCGCTCGCCGCGTTCCTGGCCACCTCCTCGACCTTCCTGTTCGTCGGCGGCGCCGTGCTGTCGATCGCCGGCGCCCCGTACGTCGGCGCTCCGCTGATCGCGCTGTCGCAGACCGGCGGGGTCGCGGCCGCCGTGGTCCGGCTGCGCGACCGGGCGCTCTCCGGGGACCTGCGGGCGGACGAGCAGACCCTGATGGACGCGCTGGACCTCGGCGGCAACGTCACGGGGGCCGTCGGCAAGGGCGCGAAGGTGCTGCGGATCACCAAGGGTGCCGGCGCGCTGGAGTTCGTCGGCCAGGTCGACGGTGTCCTCGGGAACGTCCAACTGGTGGTGTCCAACGTGGACTTGGCGTACCGCCTGGACGCGGCGGTGGCGAGCGGCGAGCGGCGGGAGATCCTCGGCGTGCTGGGGGAGGCGGCCGTCTCGGGCGCGCTGCTGAAGCTGGGAGCGCTGGCGGAGGACGCCGCGGAGGACGGCGGCGCCGCCGCCGGGGGAGCCCCGGTGGTGCTGCGGCACGCCACCGTCGATCCCCGGTTCGTCGCGGCGCTGCCGGTCGAACTGCGGGACAGCGTCGAGGTGGTGGAGGACGGTGGGAGCACCGTCCAGGTCCGGCACGACTACGACCGGCTGGGCCGGGCCCGGATGCGGATCGCCGCCGGTCCGGACGCCACCGCCGAGGACGCGGCGCACCACCTGGCCGCGATCCGCGCGGTCCAGGACGCCCAGAGCCTGCGCGGGGGCCTGCGGACCCTCGTCGAGCAGACCGGCGTCCTGTTCGGCGGCGAGTTCGTCCCGGTGCCCGGCACCCGGGCCTGGGACGCCGCGCGGGAGATCGAGAAGCTGACCGCGATGATCACCGCCGAACGGGGCGCCGGCCGTCCGGACCGGGCCAGGATCGCCGACCTGAAGCGGCAACTCGCCGAGCACCGGCGGACCCTGGCCGAGCGGAGCACCGAGCAGGGCGGCGTGATCGCCGCCGAGGACCGGCGCCGCCGCAAGCGCGGCGAGGAGCCGGTGCGCCTGGACCCGGCCGGCCAGACCCGGGCGGCGGAGAAGGTGCGGCGCACGGACCGGGCGCTCGCCCGGTCGGCCGCCGCGACCTCGGAGCAGACGGCCGCCGCCGGCGCGGCCGGCCAGGAGCTCGTCCTCCAGGCCGAGGTCCGTCCGCCGCGCCCCGCCGCGCTGGACGGATGGTTCGGCCGGACCGGCCGGCTCCCGGACGAGGACCGCATCGCCGCGCTCGACGCGCTGGTGGCGCAGGGCGGCCGTTCACCGCAGGAACTGGAGTACCTGGCCTGGTTGCGGCGCTCCTGGGCGCTGCGGCAGGAGGCCGCGGAGGCCGGCGGCGCGGTCCGGGCCGGCGGGGGAGAGAAGGCCAACCTCACCACCGCGCGCGAGGCCGGTGCCGAGGAGGTGCGCGAGAAGAGCCGGCCGCTGATCGAGGTGATGCGCAAGAAGGGGCCGAACTACCGCGACCGGAGCCGGATCGACTTCGACGAGGTGACCGGCCGCGAGGACTGGCGGGCCAGGGTGGCCCGGGCGGTCGCGGAGAAGACGGCGCTGCCGACGCTGGACACCGACCACCTGGTGGCGCTCGACCGGATCACCCAGCTGGACGAACTCGTCCCGGTGCTGCGGCTCTACCTGGCGGCCTCGCGCGGGGTCCGGGCGGAGCTGTACGAGCACCTCAAGAAGCTCGGCGACCACGAGGACAACCTCTGGCGGATGGACGGCCCGGCCAACCGCAGCAAGAACAACCGCAGTTGGCACGAGATCAGCTACGACGAAGCGGCCCGCTACGGCTACACGCCGAAGCAGGTGAACGCGATGCGGGTGAAGGAGGACGCGGCCCTGGTCGCCCTCCTGGGCCGGATCGAGAAGCTGCGGCTGGACTACACGCCCCGGGTGCACGGCGGGGGCGCCGGGCGCTGACCCGGGTCACCGGGCATGGGCCCCCGGCCCGCTGCACGTCCGCTGCACGCGGGCTGCACGGGCCGGGCGGCAGGCTCTGATCAGCACGGACGCGGGCCGGGGGACGGCCCGCGCAGCACGGAACGATGGGGGAAACGGCCATGAAGTTCGTCAGTCGCGCCGAGTGGGGCGCCCGGGCGGCCCGCAACGGCCACCCGGTGGTGCCGGCCAACCGGGGCGTCAAGGTCCACTACCTGGGCGGCCCGTACAGCGCCGACGAGCACACCACCTGCGCGGGGTACATGCGCAAGGTCCAGAACAGCCACATGGACGGCAACGGCTGGTCGGACTTCGCGTACAACCTCGCGGTCTGCGAGCACGGTTACGTCTTCGAGGGCCGCGGCCGCAACGCGCAGAACGCGGCCAACGGCAACACCACGCTCAACCGCGACCACTTCGCCGTCCTCGCCTTCGTCGGCGACAGCGGCCACACCAGCCCGACCGCCGACCAGGTCGCGGGCCTGCGGGACGCCATCGGCCATCTGCGCGCCAACGGCGCCGGCCGGGAGATCCGCGGCCACCGCGACGGCTACGCCACCGACTGCCCGGGCGGGCCGCTCTACCGGCTGGTCACCTCCGGCGCGCTGGAGCCGGGCACGGGACCCGGCGCCGGAACGCCCGCCGACGGCTGGGCGCCGTTCCCCGGGGCGGAGTGGTTCCGCGGCGGCCCCCGCAGCCCGCTGGTCACCGCGATGGGCCGCCGCCTGGTGGAGGAGGGCTGCGGCGCCTACCAGCAGGGCCCGGGCCCGCAGTGGAGCGAGGCCGACCGGCAGAGCTACGCCCGCTGGCAGCGCAAGCTCGGCTACGCGGGCACCGACGCGGACGGCTGGCCCGGCGCGTCCTCGTGGGCGCGCCTGCACGTCCCGAAGGCCTGACGCCCGGTCAGCGCGAGGAGCCCGCCGCCCGCCGCCCGGACCCCGGGCGGCGGGCTTCGCGCCGTGCGCGCTCAGTCCGCCGGAATGTGCGCCAGCATCCGCTCCATGCCGCCGATCCAGTTGGCCCGCAGCGCGGTGATCGCGCCCGGCAGATCGTCCGCCAGCAGCCGGCGGGCGATCTCGCAGTGCTCCGCCGACTCGCGGGCCACCGGCTCGTCCTCGGCGACGACCAGGTTCTCGTAGCGCCGCATCCCGGCCTTGACCCGGGTGAGCAGGTCCAGCAGGCGCTCGTTGGAGCAGCCGCTGAGCAGCAGGCCGTGCCACTCGTCGTCGCGCCGGTCGACCGTGGCGTGCTCGGCCACCTGGTCGGGGAAGCCCTGGGCGAGGTCCAGCAGCCGGGGGGCGACGCTCCGCAGGTGCTCCGGGTCGGAGGACTCCAGCGCCAGCGACTCCAGGGCCGCCACGATGGCGACCAGTTCGCGGAACTCCTTGCGGCTGACCGGCGCGAAGCGGAAGCCCCGGCCCTGGCTGCTCTCCAGCACGCCCTCGCCCGCCAGCGCGATCAGCGCCTCGCGCAGCGGCGTACGGCTGACGCCGAGTTCGGCGGCCAGCACGGCCTCGTTGACATCGGTGCCCGCCGCGAACTCGCCGCGGGTGAGCCGGTCCATCAGCTCGTCGCGGATCTGCTCGCGCAGCGGACGGCGCTCGATCGCCATCGCGTCCCCCTGACTCCCGGACGGGCCGTCCGGATCGATGCACACCTCTTGACCCGCCCCAGTGTACTGCACTATGCATTCTGAATACAAAATGCGGAACGACGCCAAACGGGGTTTCCCGACCCCGGGGGAGCGGAAGGAGCGGCATGGGCCTGACACGGATACCGGGTCTGCTGTTCGGCGGTGACTACAACCCCGAGCAGTGGCCCGAGGAGGTGTGGCGGGAGGACGTCCGGCTGATGGCCGAGGCCGGCGTCAACCTGGTCACGGTCGCGGTGTTCTCCTGGTCCCGGCTCGAACCCGCGCCCGGGGCCTACGACTTCGGCTGGCTGGACCGGGTGCTCGACCTGCTGCACGCGAACGGCATCGCCGTCGACCTCGCCACCGCGACCGCGACCCCGCCGCCCTGGCTGGTCCGCGCCCACCCCGAGGTCCAGCCGGTCGACGCCGCCGGCACCCGGCTGGAGTTCGGCTCGCGCCAGGGCTACTGCCCCTCCTCCCCGGTGTTCCGCGCCGCCACCGTCCGGCTGGCCCGCGCGATGGCCGAGCGCTACCGCGAGCACCCGGCGCTGGCCATGTGGCACATCGGCAACGAGTACGCCGACCACACCGCCGAGTGCTTCTGCGAGGAGTCCGCCCGTGACTTCCGCCGCTGGCTCCAGGACCGCCACCGCTCCCTCGACGGCCTCAACGCGGCCTGGGGCACGTCCTGCTGGGGCCAGCACTACACCGACTGGACGCAGGTCGAACCGCCCCGCAAGGCCCCCGGCCCGGTCAACCCGGCCCAGCTGCTGGACTGGCGGCGGTTCTCCAGCGACGCGCTGCTCGCCTGTTTCGAGGCCGAGCGCGCTGTCCTCAAGGAGGTCACCCCGGACATCCCGGTGACCACCAACTTCATGAGCGTGCTGCGCGACCTCGACTACTGGACCTGGGCCGCCGCCGAGGACGTCGTCACCGACGACGCCTACCCGGACCCGGCCGACCCGCGCGCCGAGATGAAGGCGGCGCTCAGCTACGACCTGATGCGCTCGCTGAAGCGACAGCCCTGGCTGCTCCTGGAGTCCGCGCCGAGCGCGGTCAGCTGGCGCGCGGTCAACGTCCCCAAGGACCCGGGGGTGATGCGCCTGCACAGCCTCCAGGCGCTCGCCCACGGCTCGGACGGCGTGATGTTCTTCCAGTGGCGCCAGGCCAGGTACGGCCCGGAGAAGTTCCACTCGGCGATGCTCCCGCACGGCGGCACCGGCACCCGGCAGTGGCGCGAGACGCTGGCCCTCGGCGCGGACGTCCGGCGGCTGGCCGAGGTGGCCGGAAGCGACACCCGGGCCGAGGTCGCGCTGCTGCTCGACTGGGCCAGCTGGTGGGGACTGGAGGCGCCCGAGTCGATGCCCTCCGACCGGCTGCGGCTGCACGAGCTGCTGCTCTCCTGGTACGCGCCGCTGCACGCCCGGGGCGTGGCGGTCGACCTGGCCCCGCCGGGGCGCGACCTCTCCGGCTACCGGCTGGTGATCGCCCCCAACCTCTACCTGTGCACCGCCGAGCACGCCGCCGCGCTGGCCGCCTTCCCCGGGCAGCTGGTGGTCGGCCCGTTCAGCGGGGTGGTGGACGCCGACGACCAGGTGCACGAGGGCGGCGCGCCCGGGCCGCTGCGCGAGCTGCTCGGGGTGCGCGTCGAGGAGTGGCGCCCGCTGCCCGACGGCGCCGTCCAGGACGTCGTCACCACGGACGGCACCTCGCTGCTCGCCCGCACCTGGACCGAGTGGCTGGAGACCTCCGGGGACGACACCGAGGTGCTGGCGCGCTACCGGGGCGGCCCGCTGCACGGCCGCCCGGCCGTCACCCGGCGCGGCGCCGCCACCTACCTGAGCTGCCTGCCCGAGGACCCGGCCCCGCTGCTGGAGGAGCTGCTGGCCGCCGCCGGGATCACCGGCGTCACCGGTCCCGGGCTGCCCGCCGGGGTCGAGGCCTGCCGCCGCGGGCCCTACCTCTTCCTGCTCAACCACGGCACCGAGCCCGCCACCGTGCCGCTGCCGGCCGGCACCGGCTTCACCGATCTGCTGACCGGCCGCCCGCTGCCGGGCGGCCCCGTGACCGTCGGACCGCGCGACGCCGTGGTCCTCAAGCCCCGACCGACCGAGTCCCGACCGACCGAGTCCCGACCGACCAAGCCCCGACCGACCGAGCCCCGACCGACGACGCCCTGAGGAGTGTTCGTGGCCCACCCCTACATCCCCAACGCGGGGCCCGAGACGCGGGCGGCGATGCTCGCCGAGATCGGCGCCCCCGACGTCGCCGAGTTCTACCGCGACATCCCCGCCGACCTGCGCCTGGACCGCCCGCTCGACCTGCCCGAGCCGTTCGCCGACGAGCAGGGCCTGACCCGGCACGTCCGCGGCCTGCTGGCGCGCAACACCGACCCGGCCGCGCTGCTGAGCTTCCTCGGCCACGGCTGCTACCCGCACTACGTACCGGCGGTCTGCGACGAGGTCAACGGCCGCGGCGAGTTCCTCACCGCCTACGCCGGCGAGCCCTACGAGGACCACGGCCGCTTCCAGGCGCTCTTCGAGTACGTCTCGATGATGGCCGAGCTGCTGGAGATGGACGTCGTCAACGTCCCCGTCTACGACGGCTACCAGGCCGCCGGCACGGCGCTGCGGATGGCCGCCCGCCGCACCGGCCGGGCCAGGGTGATGGTCAGCGGGGCGCTCGCCGCCGACAAGCTGGCCAAGATCCGCGACTACCTCTCGCCGGACATCGAGGTGCTGCTCGCCCCGGTCGCGGCCTCCGGCGAGATGGGCGGGGTCGAGCTCGACGACAGCTTCGCCGCCCTCTACCTGGAGACGCCCACCGTGCACGGCGTCGTCGAGACCCGCGGCCGTGAACTCGCCGACCTGGCGCACGGCGTGGGCGCGCTGCTGGTGGTGGGTACCGACCCGATCTCGCTCGGCGTGCTCGCCCCGCCCGCCTCCTGGGGCGCCGACCTGGTCTGCGGGGACATCCAGTCGCTCGGCATGCACCCCCAGTACGGCGGCGGCCAGGCCGGGTTCATCGCGAGCCACGACGACGAGCCGCTGGTCGCCGAGTTCCCGTCCCGGCTGTTCGGCATCGCCCCGACCGCCGTCCCCGGCGAGTACGGCTTCGGCGACGTCTTCTACGACCGCACCTCCTTCGCGCTGCGCGAGGAGGGCAAGGAGTGGGTGGGCACCGCGGCCGCCCTGTGGGGCATCACCGCCGGCGTCTACCTCGCGCTGATGGGGCCGCGGGGCATGCGCGAGATCGGCGAGACGATCCTCGCCCGCACCCGGTACGCGATGGGCGCGCTGGCCGCCGCCGGGGCCGTGGTGCGCCACCAGGAGTCCCTGCACTTCCGGGAGTTCGCCGTCGAGGTGCCGGACGCCGACGCGCTGCTCGCCGCGCTGCACGGGCGCGGCATCCTCGGCGGGGTGCGGCTCGGGCCCCGGGAGGTGCTGGTCTGCGTCACCGAACAGCACTCCATCGCCGACATCGACACCCTCGCGGCGGCCGTCCAGGACGCCCTGACCACGCCCGGAGACGCCCAGTGAGCGCGCACGACGCACCCGAACCGTTCGCCACCCTGCCCGTGGCGCCCAAGCCCGCCCTGCGCCGCTTCCACCAGGCCCGCTGGGACGAGGAGATCGTCTTCGAGCTGTCCCGCCCCGGCCGGCGCGGCGTGGGCGTGCCCGCCCCGGACGCCCCGCTGGTCGAGCTGCCCGAGGGCGTCGCCCGCCGCACGCCGCCCGCGCTGCCCGAGCTCTCCCAGAACCAGGTGGTCCGGCACTACCTGCGGCTCTCCCAGGAGACCCTCGGCGCCGACTTCAACATCGACGTCGGCCAGGGCACCTGCACCATGAAGTACAGCCCCAAGGTCAACGACTCCTTCGCCCGCGACCCCCGGGTGGCCGCCCTGCACCCGCTGCAGCCCGAGTCCACCGTGCAGGGCGTGCTGGAGATCTACTGGCGGCTGGAGCAGATCCTCAAGGAGATCTCCGGCATGGCCCGGGTCTCGCTGCAGCCCGGCGCCGGCTCGGCGGCGATCTACGCCAACATCGCGATGATCCGCGCCTACCACGCCGCCCGCGGCGAGGGGGAGCGCCGCGACCAGGTGATCACCACGATGTTCTCCCACCCCTCGAACGCCGCCTGCGCCAAGGTCGCCGGCTACGAGGTGATCACCCTGATGCCGGACGCCGAGGGCAACCCCGACATCGAGGCGCTGCGCGCCGCCGTGGGACCGCGCACCGCCGCCCTGATGATCACCAACCCGGAGGACACCGGGATCTTCAACCCGAGGATCCGCGAGTTCGTCGACCTGGTGCACGCGGCCGGCGGCCTGGCCTGCTACGACCAGGCCAACGCCAACGGCATCCTCGGCATCACCCGGGCCCGGGACGCCGGGTTCGACCTGTGCCACTTCAACCTGCACAAGACCTTCTCCACCCCGCACGCCTGCGGCGGACCGGCGGCCGGCGCGTGCGGCGTCTCCGAGGCGCTGGTGCCGTTCCTGCCCGGACCGGTCGTCGACCGCGAGGGGGAGGCCTTCACGCTCACCGTCCCCGAGCGCTCGGTCGGCAAGATCCGCCCCTTCCTCGGGGTCACGCCCAATGTGGTGCGCGCCTACGCCTGGGTGATGGCGCTCGGTGCGCAGGGCCTGCGCGAGGTCGCCGAGACGGCGGTGCTCAACAACAACTACCTGCTGGCCAAGGTCGCCCGGATCCCCGGCGCCTCCGTCCCGTGGGCCGATCGCCGCCGGGTCGAGCAGGTCCGCTACTCCTGGCAGGAGCTCGCCGAGGAGACCGGGGTGCACTCGGAGGAGATCGGCATCCGGGCGGCCGACTTCGGCGTGCACTACTGGACCAGCCACCACCCGTACGTGGTGCCCGAGCCGTTCACCCTGGAGCCGACCGAGTCCTACTCCCGGGAGGACCTCGACGAGTACGCGGCGATCCTCGCCCATGTGGCCGACGAGGCCCGCAAGGACCCGGAGTTCGTCCGCGGCGCGCCCTACCGGCAGACCGTGCACAAGACCGACCCGACCGCGCTGGACGACCCGGCCCAGTGGTCGCCCAGCTGGCGCGCCTACCTGCGCAAGCACGGCGCGAAGCGGCCGGGATGATCGTCGGACTGATCGTCAACCCGGTCGCGGGCCTGGGCGGCGCCGTCGCCCTCAAGGGCAGCGACGGGCCGGACGTCCAGGCCAGGGCGCTGGAACTGGGCGCCGTCCCCAGGGCCAGGGCCCGCGCCGCCGCCGCGCTGCGCGCCCTGCACGTCCGCCGTCCGGAGGCCCTGGTCCGCACGGTGGCCGGGCCGATGGGGGAGGACAGCGCGCTCGCGGCGGGCGTCCGGTACGAGGTCGTCCACCGGCCGGTGGGGCCGAGGACCGGCGCGGCCGACACCCGGGCGGCGGTGGCGGCGCTCGGCGCGGTGGACCTGCTGCTGTTCGCGGGCGGCGACGGAACCGCGCGCGACGTGCTGGACGCCGGGCCGCGTCCGCCGGTGCTCGGCGTGCCGGCCGGGGTGAAGGTCTACTCCGGCTGCTTCGCGGTCAGCCCGGCCGCGGCGGGCGCGGCCGCCGCCGGCTTCGACGGGCGGACCGCCGAGGCGGAGGTCGTCGACCTCGACGAGGAGGCCCACCGGGCGGGCGGCGTCGGCGCCCGGCTGTACGGGACGGTCCGGGTGCCGGCCGGGCGGGCCCGGCTGAGCGGGCGCAAGACCGGCTCCTCGGCGGCCCCGCCGGGCTCGGCGGAGTCCATCGCCCGGGCGGTGGTGGCGGCCATGCGGCCGGGCACCGCGTACGCCCTCGGGCCGGGCGCCACCACGCTCGCCGTCGGGCGGGCGCTCGGCCTGGAGTTGACGCCGCTGGGCGTGGACGTCGTCCGGGACGGCTCCCTGCTCGCCCGTGATGTCACGGAGCAGCGGCTGCTCACCCTTGCCATGTCACAGGTGACGCACGGCGTGCTGTCGGTGATCGGCGGGCAGGGCTTCGTGATCGGGCGGGGCAACCAGCAGTTCAGCCCGCGGGTGCTGGACGCGCTGGCCGGGATCGTCGTGCTCGCCACCCAGCAGAAGCTCGCCGCGCTCGGCGGGCGGCCGCTGCTGGTGGACAGCGGCGACCCGCTGGCCGACGCCGCGCTCGCCGGCCATGTCCGGGTGGTCACCGGCCACCGTGAATCCGTGCTGTACCGCATCCAGTCGGCGAGTGAGGAGCTCTCATGACCAACCACACCCCCCACACCGGGTCCCTGCGCAACAAGGTGGCCATCGTCACCGGCGGTGCCTCCGGCATCGGCCGGGCCACCGCCAAGCTGTTCGCCGCCGAGGGCGCCGCCGTGGTCGTCGCCGACCTCGCGGACGCCGGCGAGGTCGTCCGCGAGATCGAGGCGGCGGGCGGCCGGGCCCTCGCGGTGCGCGCCGACGTCTCCTCCGAGACCGACTGCGAACGGATCGTCACCATCGCCGTCGAGACCTACGGCGCCCTGCACGTCCTGTTCAACAACGCCGGGATCATCCGCCGCCAGACGGCGCTGGAGATCTCCGCCGACGACTGGGACCGGGTGATGGCCGTCAACGTCCGCTCGGTCTACCTGATGTGCCGCTTCGCCGTCCCGGCGATGACGGACGGCGGCTCGATCGTCAACACCGGCTCCGGCTGGGGGCTGAAGGGCGGTGGCAACGCGCTCTCCTACTGCGCCTCCAAGGCCGCGGTGGTCAACATGACGCGCGCCCTGGCGATCGACCACGCCGCCGCCGGGATCCGGGTCAACTCGGTCAACCCGGGCGACACCATGACGCCGATGCTGCGCGACGAGGCGCGCCAGCTCCAGGAGGAGTGGGCGGTCTTCGAGAAGGACGCCGCCGACCGGCCGATGGGCCGGGCCGGCTCGCCGGAGGAGATCGCCGCCGCCGTGCTGTTCCTGGCCGGCGACGCCAGCAGCTACATGACCGGCTCCGCCCTCGTCGTCGACGGCGGCGGCCTCGCCTGACCCGTCCCGCTCCGTCCCCCACCCTCAAACCCTCACCCCCCACCCTCAACCCCCCTTCAGGAAAGCCCAGGAGGCATCCGATGTCCGCTTTCACCAGAAGGACAGCCCTGGTCGCCGCCGCGACCGCGCTGGCCGCCACCGTCACCGCGTGCAGCGGCACCAACGGCGCGGGCGGCGCCGGCGGCGACACGGCCGACGGCGGCAAGGTCACCCTGCGCTGGTCGACCTGGGGCTCGGCCGAGGACACGGCGGTCTTCAAGGCCTTCACCGACGAGTTCGCCAAGCAGCACCCGAACATCACCCTCAAGCTGGAGCAGGTCGCCTCCTACGACGACTACCAGCCCAAGCTGCTCACCCAGCTCACCTCCAAGACCGCCCCCGACGTCTTCTACGTCGGCGACGACTACATCGGCAAGATGGTCGCCGACGGCGTGCTCTCCCCGCTGGACGCCCAGCTCGCCGGGCCGGACAGCCGCAGCAAGCCCGCCGACTTCTTCGAGGGCATCTACGGCGGCGCCAAGAAGGACGGCGTCACCTACGGCGTCCCCAATGACACCAACCCCGAGGTGCTCTGGTTCGACAAGAAGGCCCTGACCGCCGCCGGCATCACCGAGGACCCGGCCGCGCTCAACGAGGCCGGCCAGTGGACCATGGCCAAGTTCCTGGAGATGAACGCCAAGCTCAAGGCCGCGGACCGGACCGGCACGATCTTCTGGAACTGGTACGGCGCCAACTACAGCGTGGTCAACGGCTTCGGCGGCAAGGTCTGGGACGGCGGGAAGTTCGTCGCCACCGGCGACCCGAAGACCCGCCAGGCGCTCAAGACCCTCGCCGACGGCTACCGGGACAAGACCTTCGCCTCCGCCGACCTGCTGCCCGAGGGCAACGGCGCGGCCACCCAGTTCGTCAAGCACAAGGCCGGCTTCTACGCCGGCGGCCGCTGGGTGATCGAGGGCATCGACAAGGGCGGCGACCGCACCGGCTACGACATCGTGCCGTTCCCCTCCGAGTCCGGGCAGCCCATCCCGGGCGCCGTGGCCGCCTCCTACCTGGCGATCAACAAGGACAGCAAGCACCAGAAGGAGGCCTTCACCTTCCTGACCGAGTTCGTCAGCAAGGAGGGCCAGCAGTTGCGGCTCAAGGGCGGCAGCGGCGTCCCGTCCGTCCGCGGCGCCGAGAGCCTGGTCACCGACGGCAACTACCCGCCGCACGCCAAGACCTTCCTGGACGTGCGCGACCGGGGCTTCGCCAACTACCCCGAGGAGGCCGCCGTCCCCGGCCTGACCAAGGCGATCAACGACCAGCTGTTGAAGATCTGGGAGGGCAAGGTCGGCTTCGACGAGGGCATGACCCAGCTGCAGACCCTGGTCGACGGCATGAAGGGCAAGCAGGGGTGAGCGCCGTCACCGAGACGGCGGCCCGGCGGCGCAAGAGCTCCGCCGCCGGGCCGGCCCCGGCCGCCCCCGCCGCGCGCGGCGGCCGCGAACCGCTCTGGCGCCGCCGCGACCGCCGCTGGGCCCTGGTCTTCCTCGCCCCCCAACTGCTCGGGCTGCTGGTCTTCCTGGTCGGCCCGCTCGGCTTCGCCGTCGTGCTCTCCTTCATGCGCTGGGACGGCCTCGGCGACGCCACCTGGGTGGGCCTGGACAACTTCCGCGCCCAGCTGACCGACCCCGAGTTCGGCCGCGCGGTGTGGAACACCCTCAAGATCGGCCTGATCACCGTGCCCGGCGGCCTGGCCCTCGCGCTGCTGATCGCGCTCGCCCTGCACGGCGTGCGCGGGCGCACCGCCTACCGCGTGGTCTACTTCCTGCCCGTGGTGACCAGTTCGGTCGCGGTGTCGGTGATCTGGCAGATGATCCTCGGCGGCGGCGCCGACGGCATCCTCAACGGCACCGTGCACGACCTCTTCGGCATCACCCTGCCCGACTGGCTGGCCGACCCGGACTGGGTGGTGCTCGCCGTCGCGGTGGTGACCGTCTGGTCCTCGCTCGGGCTCAACGTCGTGATCTTCCTGGCCGGCCTCGCCACCGTCCCCACCAACCTGCTGGAGGCCGCCCGGATCGACGGCGCCGGGCCCTGGCAGACCCTGCGCTCGGTCACCCTGCCGCTGCTGTCGCCCACCGTCTTCTTCACCGTGGTGGTGTCGGTGATCAGCTCGTTCCAGGCCTTCGACCTCGTCTATGTCCTGGTCAACCCGGACCACAACGAGGGCGCCCAGACCATCGTCTACAAGGTCTACGAGCAGGGCTTCCGGGAGTTCCACTTCGGCCTCTCCAGCGCCGCCGCGCTGCTCCTGCTGCTGCTCACCCTGGTGGTCACGGCGGTCCAGTTCCAGGCGCAGAAGCGTTTCGTCCACTACGAGTCCTGAGGCGCCGCCATGACCGTCCGCCACACCACCGCCCCCCGGCAGCTCCTCCTGCACAGCGCGCTCGTGCTCGGCGGCCTGCTGATGCTCTTCCCGTTCGTCTGGATGGTGCTGACCTCCTTCAAGGGCGTCAGCCAGATGATCAACGAGCCGCTGTCCTGGCTGCCCTCGCCCTGGCGCGCGCAGAACTACCCCGACGTGCTGCGCGAGGTGCCGATCGGGCGGGCCTACTGGAACAGCATGTACATCGCGGCGATCACCGTCGCCGCCACCCTGCTCACCGGCGCGATGGCCGCCTACGCCTTCGCCCGCATCCCGTTCCGCGGCTCCGGGCCGCTGTTCGGCCTCTTCCTGGCCACCCAGATGGTCCCGGCCCAGGTCACCATCGTGCCGCTCTACATCATGCTGGCCAAGCTCCAGCTGATCGACTCCCACCTGGCGCTGATCCTGCCCGCGATCGCCAACCCCTTCGCCGTCTTCCTGCTGCGCCAGTTCATCCGGGCCGTCCCGGTCGAACTGGAGGAGGCGGCCCGGATCGACGGCGCCGGCCGCTGGACGATCTTCTGGCGGATCGTGCTGCCCAACATCCGGCCCGGCCTGTGGACGCTCGGCATCATCGTCTTCCTGGCCAGCTGGAACAGCTACTTCTTCCCGCTGGTGTTCCTCAACACCTCGGAACTGTTCACCGTCCCGCTGCTGCTCGACTCCTTCAACTCCCAGCGCGGCGGCATCGACTACGGGCTCACCGCGGCGCTCTCCGCGATGACCGTGGTGCCGATGCTGATCGCCTTCCTGATCGGGCAGCGCAAGATCCTCAACAGCATGGCCTCCTCGGGCCTGGGAGGGCGCTGATGTCCGCCTCGTACCTCGAACTCGACCTGGTCGAGCGGCCGTTCACCGAACGCGGCGCCCGGCTGCTGGTCACCGCGGGCGCCGGCCCGGCCGACGGCCTGCGGGTCGCCCGGGCCGAGTACGAGACCCCGCTCGCCGCGACCACCGAACTCACCGGGCTGCTGCTGCACGACGCCGACGGGCGCCCGCTGCCCGTCGTCTCGGCCACCCCCGTCGAGGTCGCCTTCGCCGGCGGGGCGTCGCTGCTGTTCGCCGATCCGGCCACCCTGGTGCTCGCCGGGCACGGCGCGCGGGCCTCCTGGCGGCTGCCGGACGGCACCGGGCGCACCCTCGCGGTGGACGGCTGCCACGTCCTGGTGGGTCCGCCGGGGGAGTGGTCCGCCCCCGCCGTGCGCGCCGCGTCCGAGGCCCGCTGGGCCGACTGGTTCGCCCGGATGCCGGCCGTCCGCCCCGACCTCGCCGAGCGCGCCCGGACGGCCTGGTGGACCCTGGCCGTCAACCTGCTGCCGATCGCCGGCCGCGAGGGCCTGGTCCCGTCCAAGTTCGGCTACATCGGCGTCTGGAACTGGGACGCCCTCTTCCACGCCGTCGCGCTGCGCCACGGCGATCCGGCGCTCGCCCGCGACCAGATCCTGCTCTTCCTGGACCACCAGCTGCCCGACGGCCGGCTCCCCGACGTGGTGCACGAGCACGGCGTCCTGGCCGACACCACCGACCTGCCGCGCGCCGATCACGCCCGCCTCGCCCAGCACGTCGGCAGCGCCAACGGCGCGCGCCCCGAACGCGCGCCGGTCCCGGTCACCAAACCGCCCCTCGCCGCCTGGGCCGTCTGGAAGGTCCACGAGACCGATCCGGACGTCCCCTTCCTGGCCGCCGCCTACCCCCGGCTGGTGCGCGCCCACGAGTGGTGGTTCGCCGCCTCCGACCCGGACGGCGACGGCCTGCCCGAGTACCTGCACCCCTACTCCTCCGGCCTCGACGACAGCCCGGTCTGGGACTACGGACCGCGCGCGGAGCCGCCCGACCTCAACTCCTACCTGGTCCTGGAGGCCGACCGGCTGGCCGACATCGCGGCCGCCCTCGGCCGCCCCGCCGAGGCCGACCGCTGGCGCGAACGCGCCGCCGCGCACGCCCGGTTGCTGGTCGCCCGGCGCTGGGACGGCACCCGCTTCACCACCCTGGCGGCCGGCGCGCCGGTGCCGGTGCGCACCGCGCTCGACCTGATGCCGCTGTTCACCGGCCGGCTGCCCGCCGGGATCGCCGCCACCCTGGAGCGGACCCTGCGCTCACCCGCCTACTGGGGCGAGCGGCCGGTACCGACGGTGGCCTTCGACGACCCCGCCTTCGACCCGGAGGCGATGTGGCGCGGGCCGGTCTGGCTGAACGTCAACTACCTGCTCGCCGAGGGCCTGGAGCGTTCCGGTTTCCCGGAGACCGCCGCCGAGCTGCGCGAACGGACCCTCGCCATGGTCCGGGACGCGGGCGGCCTCTACGAGTACTGGAACCCGCTGACCGGTGCCCGCGCGGCCCGTGCGACCTCCGGCTTCGGCTGGTCGGCGGCGCTCTTCCTGGACCTCGCCAGGGCAGTCCGATAGTCCGACTGTTTCGTTCGGCCCTAGTGATCCGATGGTCCGTCACTACTCTTTCCCCACGAACGGAGGCCCACCACGGCCGGGATCCCGGCAGGGACGGAGTACCGCGCATGCGAACGCCGCTCAGGAACACCCTCGTCCTCCTCGTGACCACCCTGCTCGCCGCCGCGGCGGCCCTGACCGCCGCGGCCCCGGCGAACGCGGTCGTCGGGGGCGCGGCGGTGACCGAGGGCCAGGCCCCCTACCTGGTCTCGCTGGCCCGCGGCTCGCACTTCTGCGGCGGCGCCGTCCTCGACCCCACCACCGTCGTCACCGCCGCCCACTGCGTCGCGGGCGTGAGACCCGCTGCCCTCACCGTGCGCGCGGGCAGCCTTCAGCACGCCTCCGGCGGGGTCCTGGCCAAGGCCGCGGCCATCGTCCTGCATCCCTCCTACGACCCGACGACGGTCGACTACGACCTCGCCCTGGTCCGCCTCGCCACCCCGCTCCCGGGCGGCGGCATCGCCGCGGTGCCGCTCGCCGCCCGGGGCGCCGACCCGTCCGCCGGCGGCGCCCGGGTCTCCGGCTGGGGCGCGACCGTCCAGGACGGTCCGCTGTCCTCCGCCGCGCGCATCGTCTCCGTCCCCCTGATCGCCCGCGCCGAGTGCCGCGCCGAGTACGGGTCCGCCACCATCACCGACCGGATGCTCTGCGCCGGGGAGGGCGCCGGGGGCAAGGACGCCTGCCAGGGCGACAGCGGCGGCCCGCTCGTCCTCGACGGCGTGCTGGTCGGCGTCGTCTCCTGGGGCCTGGGCTGCGGCCGGCCCGGCTACGCCGGCGTGTACACCGGGATCGGCGCGCTGCGCTCCTGGATCGACGCCCGGCGCGCGGCCGCCTGACCTTCCGCCCGACCCTCCTGCCGGCCTTCCTCCGGTGCGTCCGAATCCCGTTGCGCGGGCGGCGGCGGGCCGGTGATGATCCGTGGCATGAGTGCCGACCCTGCCCTGCACCCCTACCCCAAGATCCCGGCGCGCGGCGGCGTCGCGGCCTCCGGCGCCCGCGCCTGGGTCGCGGTGGAGAAGGTGCACGGAGCGCACTTCGCCGTCGTCTGCGACCGGGCCGGTGTGCGGCCCGCGAAGCGGCGCGAACTGCTCGGGGACGACACGCTGGACGACTTCTTCGGCGTCAGCCGGATCTGGCCGGCGCTCGCCGTGGCGGCGGCCCGCTTCGCCGCGGCGGTGCGGGCGTCCTCGGACCCGGCGGCGGTGGTGACCGTCTACGGCGAACTCGCCGGCGGCGGCTACCCGCACCCCGAGGTGCCCGCCGCCGACGGGGTCCAGCCGGTGCAGACCGGCGTCTGGTACGCCCCGGGCCTGCACTGGCTGCCCTTCGACGCCACCGTCGAGACCGCCGCCAGGCGGGTCTGGCTGGCCGACCGCGCCCTGCGGGAGGCCGCCTCCGCCGCCGGACTGGTCTGCGCGCCCGTGCTCGGCCACGGCGCGCTGACCGCGCTCCAGGAGCTGCCCGCCGCCTGCCCCACCCGCGTCCCGGCCCTGCTCGGCCTGCCCGCCCTCCCCGGCAACCTCGCCGAGGGCTACGTCCTCAAGCCGGCCGGCCCCTGGCCGCCCGAGGCCGGGCCGCGACCGCTGCTCAAGGTCAAGCAGCCGGCCTTCGCCGAGGACGGGCGTTACGACGGCGCCCGCCCCTACCTGCCGCCGCCGGACGGCGCCGCCGGCGTCCCCGGCTGGCTCCTGGTGCAGGCCACCGCCCTGCTCACCCCCACCCGCGCGGCGGCCGCCGTCAGCAAACTCGGCCCCCGCACCCCGCCCGCCGTCGTCGCCGACGAGATCGCCCAGGACATCACCGCCGAACTCGCCGAGGCCCTCGGCGGCCTCCCGCCCGCCACCCGCCACGTCCTCCACCACGCCCTCACCCCGGCCGCCCGCGCCCTGGCCGCCTTCGACGCCGCCGACCGTCGCACCCGCTGAACCCTTGCGGCCGGGGGGAGTTGACGGGTGCGGGCGGCCCCCGTTAGTTTGCCTTTGCTTTCAAAGCAAACGAGGGGAGTGCCGGCATGGGCTGGAACGAACGGGTCATCAAGGAGTTCCGGGAGAACAACGGCCGGGTGGGCGGAGCGTTCGAGGGCGTGCCGCTGGTGCTCCTCACCACCGCCGGCCACCGCACGGGCAAACCGCACACCACCCCGGTGGTCCAGCTGCGCGACGGCGGCCGCCACCTGGTCTTCGCCTCCAACGGCGGCGGCCCGGAGCACCCCGACTGGTACCACAACCTGCTCGCCTCGCCGCAGGTCACCATGGAGATCGGCACCGACGAGGGGCACGTCAAGCCCTTCGCCACCCGCGCGGTCGTCCTGGCGGGCGAGGAGCGCGACCGGCTGTACGAGCGGCAGTGCGACATCAACCCGGCCTTCCGCGAGTACCGGGAGAAGACCACCCGGGTCATCCCGGTGGTCGCCCTGCACCCGCTGGACCTCTCCGCCGACAGCGAGCGCAACCGGATGATCGGCCGGCAGCTGATCGTCCACCACAACGAACTGCGCGCCGAACTCGCCGAGGTCCGCGCCGCCGTCCAGGCCGCCCTGACCGGCGGGAGCGCCACCCGCCCGACCGCCGACCTCTCCCGCCAACTGCACCGCCGCTGCCTCACGTTCTGCTACGGCCTGCAACTGCACCACACCCGCGAGGACGGCTCCTTCACCGCCTTCGAGCAGCACTTCCCGCACCTGCGGCCGGCCATCACCCGCCTCCGCGAGGAACACCGGACGGTCGAACACGCCCTCGCCCGCCTGGAGCGGCTCCTGGACGCCGCCCTCGCCGCCGAGACCGACGACCTCCCCGCACTCACGGCCGAACTCGACCGGGTGATCGACGGCCTGGAGGACCACTTCACCTACGAGGAGCACCACCTCCTCCCCGCCCTGGACCCCCGCCCGTAGCCGGTGGGACCCGCCCCCTGACCCGGCCCGACGCACCGGAACCGCCCCACCGCCACCACCACACCACCGCCGCTGCTGCCGGGGGGCCGCGCCGGGGGCGGTTCGTCCTGCCGCCTGGCCGGGCGTGGCGGGTCGGAGTCGGGGGCATACTGGGCGCGCCGGGCGAGGGGAGGGATGGCGGGTGGTGGAGCGGACGTTGCGGGGGGTGGTGGCGCTCGCGGAGGCGGTGGTCGAGGTGGGTGTGGCCCCGATGGGGCTGGACGTGCCGGTGGCGGGGCTGGATGTGTTCGACCGGGCGGAGCCCGGGGCCGATCCGGGGGCGCTGGTGGTGGCCGTCGGGGTCGATCCGCGCTCGGAGCGGGCCGTGGCGCTGGTCCGGGCGGCGGGGCGCGACCGGGCGGCGGCGGTGGTGTTCCGCGAGGAGGGCGCCGGCCCGCCGAACAGCGCGCTGCGCGCCGCCGCCGACGAGGCCGGCACGGCGGTGCTGTTCCGCCGGACCTGGGCGGACTGGGCGCAGCTGATCGGCACCCTGCGGGCCGGGCTGGCGGTGGCCGAGGAGGCCGAGGTGGCCAATGTGCCGCTCGGTGACCTGGACGCGCTGGCCGAGGCGCTGGCCGCGCTGGTGGGCGGCGCGGTGACGATCGAGAGCCCGGACTCCCGGGTGCTCGCCTACTCCTCCAACAACCGGGACGTCGACGACATCCGCCGCTCCACCATCCTGGCCCGCCGGGTGCCGGCCGAGCGCCGGGCGGCGATGCGCGAGGACGGCTTCTTCGCGCTGCTGCGCCGCACCCCGGGCGCGCTGCACCGCCGGGCCGACGGCACCGCCCCCGAGCGCGCGGCCGTCGCGGTGCGGGCCGGTGAGGAGGTGCTGGGCTCGCTGTGGGTCGCGCCGACGGGGTGCCCGCTGCCGCCGACCGTCGCCGAGGCGCTGCGGGCGGCGGCCCGGATCGCGGCGCCGCACCTGCTGCACGACCAGGCCCGCCGCGCCGGGCAGCGCGAACTGGTGCTGGAGGCGGCCCGCGCCCTGCTGGCGGGGCGCGGCTCGGCGGACGTGCTCGCCGCCCGCACCGGACTGCCCCCGGGGGAACCGTGCGCCGTACTGGCGATCGCGCCCGCCCCCGTCGCCGCCCCCGCCGGAGCGGCCGCCCCGGTCACCGGCGGACGGCTGGCCCGCTCCGCGCGCGCCGTCTGCGCCCGGCGCGGCCACCCCGCCGTGGCGGTGGCCGCCGACGGCGCCGCCCGGGTGCTGCTCGGCGGCCTGGAGCACGATCCCCGGCAGGCCGCCGCCCGGCTCGCCCGGCTCGCCGACGCGCTCGCCCGCGAGCTGTCCGAGGAGTTCGGCCGCCCGGTGCGGATCGGCGTCGGCGAGGTCAGGGCGGCCCTCGACCGGGCGGCGGAGTCCGCCCGCACGGCGGACCAGGCACTGCGCGCCCTGCGCCTCGGCCGCTCCCCGCACCCGCGCGCCGCCGCCACAGCCGGCGAACTGGCGGACACCGTCGCCCTGTTGAGCATCCTGGACGCCCTCCGGAAGCAGCCGCCGGCTCCGGCCACCTCCGTGGCACGGCTGGCCGCACCCGCCGCCGGAGCGGGGGAGGAGGTGCTGCTCGGCACCCTGCGCGCCTACCTGGAGCACGCCGGCGACAGTGCCCGGGCCGCCGCCGCCCTCGGCGTGCCCGCCAGCACCTTCCGCTACCGCAAGCAGAAGGCCGAGAAGCTCAGCGGCCTCGACCTGGACGACCCGGACGCCCGCCTCCTCGCCCACCTGCAGCTGCGCCTGCTCGCCCTGGACGCCGCGGAGCGCGAATGACCCCGCGGGCGGGGACGGTTCGGGCGGCGCTCAGCCGTGCGGTGCCCGAGGGAGCCGCCAGTCGCCGCCGCGGTCCTCCTTCGACCAGCGTGCGACGAGGCCGGGGATGCGCAGGAGGCAGGCCAGGGCGGTGACCGCCTGGAAGGCGTCGACGGCGCGCCGGGTCATCGGCAGGCCCAGGCGCAGCAGCCGCGGATCGACCTCGGCCTGGATGCGGTCGACGAAGGGCCGCAGCACGGTGTCGTAGGTCGCCAGCGCGGTCGGCAGATCGTCCGGCCGCCGATTGATCTCGCCGGCCAGGACGTAGGCGCCGACCAGGCCGCCGGAGACCCCCATGCCGCTGTAGGGGGACGCGCAGTGCGCGGCGTCCCCGGCCAGCACGACGCGGCCCTTGGACCAGGTGTCGGTGCGCACCTGGGCGATCTCCTGGGAGTGGAAGAAGGGGCTGGTCCGCATGCCCTCGATGAAGCGCTCGGTCTGCCATCCGGCGTCGCGGAACCTGCTCGCCCAGAACTCCTGCCGGCGCTCGACGGGCTCCCGGTGGATCGCCGAGGCTTCCTCGGACTCCTCGCGCAGCACGAAGTGGACCTGGGTCTCGGTCGGGTTGTGGCTGCGGCGCATGATCTGACGGCCGCCCGGGACCATGTAGGTGCTCCGGATGTCGCTGTCGGAGTCGATGCGCGGGACGAACCAGTACGCCAGGTGGATGCCGACCCGCCAGTACGGGTCGAAGCCCTCCGGGAGGATCGCCCGGCGGATGCGTGATCCCTGTCCGTCCGCGCCGACCAGGAGGTCGAACTCGCCGGACGACCCGTCGGAGAAGCGCGCGACGACCCCGTGCGCGTCCTGCTCGAAGCCGTCCACGCTCGTGCCGAAGACGTACTCGGTGTCCTGCCTGGTCGCCTCGTTGAGGATGCGTATCAGGTCGCCGCGCATGATCTCGTACTCGGACGTCAGGGTCTGGCGGCCCTTCCCCGAGGCGTTGGCCATGATCGTCGCTCTGGTCCTGCCCCGGGCGTCGACGAAGGCGACACCCTTCTCGTCCACGAGCCTGCCCCGGACGTCGTCGAGCAGTCCCATGCGGCGCACGGCCTCGATGCCCTGGCCCCGGAGGTCGACCTGGGCGCCGGTGGCCCGCAGCGCGGGGAAGCGTTCGACGACGGTCACCCGGTGGCCGCCCCGGGTCAGCCAGAAGGCCAGCGCCTGTCCCGCGACTCCGCCGCCGGCGATGAGGACGCGCAAGGATCGCGTTCCCGAGCCCTGTGTCATGTCCACCACCCAAAATCTATCGGTGAATGATTTCTTCCAGAGTTCTCTATCGGCGATAGATTGTCAACGTGACGAAGATGAACCGTGAGACCGTGGTCGCCGAGGCGCTCGACCTGCTCGACGAGGTCGGCCTGGACGCCGTCAGCACCCGGCAGCTGGCCAGGCGGCTGGGCGTCGAGCAGCCGTCGCTGTACTGGCACTTCCGCACCAAGAAGGACCTCCTGGCCGCCATGGCGCAGGCCGCGATGGCGCCCCATGCGAACGCACCGCTGCCGACGCCCGGGGACGACTGGCGCGCATGGTTCCTGGAGAACACCCGCAGCTTCAGGCGCACCCTGCTGATGCGCCGCGACGGCGCACGGCTCCACGCCGGCTCTACGCCCACCGCGGACCTCGACCGGATCCGCCGCAAGATGTCCTTCCTGGTCGACTCCGGCGTGCCCGAGCACGACGCACGGATGGCGATGCTGGCGGCCGGCCGCTTCGCGGTCGGCAGCGTCCTGGAGGAACAGGCGGACTCCGGCCCCGGCGACGGCCCGGACCTGCCGGCCGGCCTGCCGCCGATCGATCCCGAATCGGCGTTCGAGGCGGGTCTCTCCCTCATCGTGGACGGCTTGACCCCGCGCGTCACGGCGTAGGGCGCGCTCGATCTCCCCGGGCACGACCGGTTCGCCGCCCGCGACGGCGATCCGGCCCCGCCTTCGCCGCCGGGCGCCAACCCGCCCGCCCCGGTGGCGCCGTCCGGTCGGGTGACGCGGGGCCGCCCCCGGAAATCCGCGCCGTGGGACGAAGACGCGGACGCCGACCGCCCGGCAGCCTGGTGCCACGCCCGGGGCGACCCCGTCCCCCGCCCCGGGCGTCCGACCACCGACGAGCCCGTGGAGCGCGACACCATGACTTCCCTTCAGCCCGCCGCCCGCCGCGAACTCGTCCTGCGCGAGGCCGTCCGCGGCCGGTTGCTCGACCCGGAGGACGCGCTGCTCGCCGCCTTCGTCGACCTCGACGGCGTGGCCGCGAGCGTCGCCGAACTGCACCGCGCCTTCCCGGCCGACGTCGAGGTCCTGCACACCTTCGCGGCGAAGGCGAACTGCCTGGTCCCGCTGCTGGCCCGGCTGCGCGAGCTGGGCATGGGCTGCGAGGTGGCCAGCCCCGGCGAGTTCGCCCAGGCCCTCGCGGCCGGCTTCGACCCCGCGCGGATCGTCTTCGACTCGCCCGCCAAGACCCGCCGGGAGCTGGTCGGGGCGCTGGAACTCGGCGCCGCCGTCAACATCGACAACTGGCAGGAGCTGGAACGGGTCGACGACCTGCTGCGGGCCGGCGCCTCCGCCTCCCGGATCGGGGTGCGTGTCAACCCGCAGGTCGGCGCCGGGACGATCGGGGCGATGAGCACCGCCACCGCGACCTCCAAGTTCGGCATCGCCCTGGCGGACGAGGGCACCGCGGAGCGGCTGGTGGAGGCGTTCCGCGCGCGCCCCTGGCTCACCTGGGTCCATGTGCACGTCGGCTCGCAGGGCTGCCCGCTGGACCTCATGGCCGAGGGCGTCGCCCAGGCCGTCGCCTTCGCCGAGCGGGTCAACGCCGAACTGGGCCGCCGCCAGGTGGCGGGCATCGACCTCGGCGGCGGACTGCCCGTCAACTTCGCCGACGACACCGCCGCCCCCGCCTTCGCCGACTACGTGGGACGGCTGCGGGCGCTGGCCCCGGAGCTGTTCGACGGCCGGTACCGGCTGGCCACCGAGTTCGGCCGCTCGCTGCTCGCCAAGAACGGCTTCACCGCCGCGTACGTCGAGTACACCAAGGACTCCGGGGGCCGCCGGATCGCCGTCACCCACGCCGGCGCCCAGGTCGCCACCCGCACGGTGTTCATGCCGGACGCCTGGCCGCTGCGGATCAGCGCGCACCACCCCTCGGGGGCCGCCAAGGACGGCGCGCCGCTGCCGCAGGACGTCGCCGGGCCCTGCTGCTTCGCCGGTGACCTGCTCGCCAAGGGGCGTCCGCTGCCGCCGCTGGAGCCGGGCGACCTGGTCGCGCTGCTCGACACCGGCGCGTACTACGCGACGACCCACTTCCAGTACAACAGCCTGCCCGAGCCGGCCGTGCACGGGTTCACGGTGGACGCCGGGGGCGCGGTGCGCTTCGTGCCGCTGCGCCGGGCCCAGCGCGTCGAGGAGCTGCTCCGGCCGGTCGGCTGACCCGGCAGCGGGTCACGATTCGGTGACGGACAGTCAGAACAGCAGACCGGAGGGGGTTCCCGGGCGGTGCGGCCGGGGTATCACCCTGCCGCGACCGCCGCTCCCGGCCGCGGTGCGACAGCCTCAGCTCGTCGAAGGAGGCCTCGTCATGTCCCGAACCCCCGCCGATGTCCGTCCCCCCGTCGACCCCCGGGCCCAGGACGTGCGCACGGTGCGCCGTCTGCGCCTCGGCATCGGTCTGCTCGGCTTCCTGCTGCCGATCGTGCTGCCCGTCGGCAACAGCCTCACCTCCGCCCGGATCGCCCTGCTCGACTCGATGAGCGCGTCCTACTACACCCACATGCGCAATGTCTTCGTCGGCGGCCTGTGCGCCATCGGCGTCTTCCTGATCTGCTACCGCCACGACCGCCGGGAGGACCGGCTGAGCTCGGTGGCCGGGGTGCTGGCGATCGGGGTGGCGCTCTTCCCGACCGAGCCGCCGGACTCCGTCACCGCGCACCCCAGCGGCGTCCAGACGGCCGTCGGCACGGTCCATCTCGCCTGCGCCGCGGGGCTGTTCGCCGTGCTGGCGTACTTCTGCCTGCGGCTGTTCGCGGACTCCCCGGCCGGGGGCGGGCGGCGCCCCGCGCGCGACTGGGTCTACCTGGTCTGCGGCTGGGTGATCGTCGCGGGCATCGGGGCGGTCGCCGTGGCCGGGGTGCTCCACCTGGCCCGGGACTGGCCGCTGACCGTGCCCTACCTGGGCGAGGCGGTCGCCGTGCTCGCCTTCGGCGTGGCCTGGCTGGTGAAGAGCGAGGCCCTCACCGGTCTCGCCCCGCGCCCGGCCCCGGCCACCGCGCCCGCCGGCCCCTGAGCGCCGCGGGCCGCCCGTCCCGGCCCTCCGCCCCGGCCGCCCGACCGGGCCGCAGGCCTCCGCCGATGGCAGGATGCTTGCGGCCGGTGTCGGACCGGCCGGGGCGTACCGCGGCCCCCGTCAGGCACCGCGGGGGAGCGAGGGAGGTCCGATGGGCCGCAGCAAGCACCATGTGGCCGTCCTGGTCCTGGAGGGGGCGAAGCCGCTGGACGTGGGCATCCCCGCCCAGGTGTTCTCCAGCCGGCCGAGCATGCCCTACACGGTGCGGGTCTGCGGTCCGGCGCCCGGGCTGGTGACCGGCGGCGACGGCCTCTCCTACCACGTGGCCGAGGGCCTGGAGGCGGTCGAGCACGCCGACACCGTCTTCGTGCCCGGCTACCGCGACCCGGCGACCACCGAGCCCCCGGCGGCCGTCGTCGAGGCGCTGGTGGCCGCGCACCGCAGGGGCGCCCGGCTGGCCGCCATCTCCACCGGCGCGTTCGCGCTGGCGGCCACCGGGCTGCTCGACGGCAAGCGGGCGACCACCCACTGGCACTACGCCAAGGCGCTGGCCGAGCGCCATCCGCGGATCCGGGTCGACGAGAACGTGCTGTTCGTCGACGAGGGCGCCGTGCTCACCTCGGCCGGCGCGGCCTCCGGCATCGACCTCTGCCTGCACCTGGTGCGGCGCGACCACGGGGTGGGCCTGTCCAACCACGTGGCGCGCCGGCTGGTGGCGGCGCCCTACCGCAGCGGCGGCCAGGCCCAGTACGTGCCGCGCAGCGTGCCCGAGCCGCTCGGCGACCTGTTCGCCGACACCCGGGAGTGGGCGCTGGCGCACCTCGCCGAGCCGCTGACGCTGGAGGGGCTGGCCCGGCACGCCCGGGTCTCCGCGCGCACCTTCTCCCGGCGGTTCGTGGAGGACACCGGCTACACGCCGATGCAGTGGGTGCTGCGGGCCCGGGTGGATCTGGCGCGCGAACTGCTGGAGCGCACCGACCTGGGGGTGGAGCAGATCGCCGACCGGGTCGGGCTCGGCACCGGCGCGAACCTGCGGCTGCACTTCCACCGCGTCCTCGGCACCTCGCCGACCGAGTACCGCCACACCTTCGCGGCTCGCGCCGAGGAGTGACGGCGGCCCCGTGGCGGGGTTGGCGGGGGGTGGCGAGATCCTTGCGGTCGCTGGCGAGGATGCTGGCGGGATCCTTGCGCACCATGTCGATCCGGCCCCTGTCCGGCCCGTTCGGATTCTCCGATGATTGAACAGTCATCAAACGAACGGACCACCCGGACCGCCCGGCCCGACCCCAGGGAGCCCTCATGACCCGCATCGCCATCAACGGCTTCGGCCGCATCGGCCGCAACAGCCTGCGCGCCCTGGTGGAGCGCGGCAGCGAGCTGGAGGTGGTCGCCGTCAACGACCTCAGCTCCGTCGACTCGCTCGCCCACCTGCTCCGCTTCGACAGCTCGCTCGGCCGCTTCCGCCACCCGGTGCGGGTCGAGGGGGACGTCCTGGTCGTCGACGGCCGCCGGATCAAGGTGCTCGCCGAGCGCGACCCCGCCAACCTGCCCTGGGCCGAGCTCGGCGTGGACATCGTGCTGGAGGCCACCGGCCGCTTCACCTCCGCCGAGGCCGCCCGCGCCCACCTCACGGCCGGCGCCAGGAAGGTCCTGGTGAGCGCCCCCTCCGACGGCGCGGACGTCACCCTGGCCTACGGCGTGAACACCGACGCCTACGACCCGGCCGAGCACGTGATCGTCTCCAACGCCTCCTGCACCACCAACGCGCTGGCCCCGCTCGCCTCCGTGCTGGACGCACTGGCCGGCATCGAGCACGGCTTCATGACCACCGTGCACGCCTACACCCAGGAGCAGAACCTCCAGGACGGCCCGCACCGCGACCTGCGCCGCGCCCGCGCCGCCGGCGTCAACATCGTGCCGACCACCACCGGCGCGGCCAAGGCCATCGGCCTGGTCCTGCCGAACCTGGACGGCAAGCTCTCCGGCGACTCCATCCGGGTGCCGGTCCCTGTCGGCTCGATCGTCGAGCTGAACACCACGGTCTCCCGCGAGGTCACCCGCGAGGAGGTGCTCGCCGCCTACCGCGACGCCGCCGACGGCCCGCTGAAGGGCATCCTCGACTACGCCGACGAGCCGCTGGTCTCCGGCGACATCACCGGCGAGCCCGCCTCGTCGATCTTCGACGCGGCCCTCACCCGGGTCGACGGCAAGCACGTCAAGGTGGTCGCCTGGTACGACAACGAGTGGGGCTTCTCCAACCGGGTCATCGACACCCTGGAGCTGCTCTCCCAGGGCTGACGGCCCCCCCGGGCCGCCGGAACACTGCGCTGACGTGACACGGATGTTGCGCCCCATGGCGATCCTCCGGCGGCCCTTGAGCGGCCCCGCCCGCTGTGTGACGGTGGACGGCACCCCCCGCCGGTCACCCGCCCGGGCGGGGCGAGCCGAGGAAAGAGGACACCGGTGCCGTCGCACGCGCAGCCCCTGCGGAAGCTGGGATTCCTGACCATCGGGCTGTTCGACCCGGCCGACCCCGCCCGGGGCCACGAGTCGACACTGCGACTGGTCGAACTCGGCGAGCGGCTGGGCTTCGACAGTGCCTGGGTGCGCCACCGCCACCTGCAGTACGGCATCTCCTCCCCGATCGCCGTACTGGCGGCGGCCACCCAGCGCACCAGCCGGATCCAGCTCGGTACCGCGGTCATCCCGGTCGGCTGGGAGAACCCGCTGCGCCTCGCCGAGGACCTCGCCACCACCGACCTGCTCTCCGGCGGCCGGCTCAACCCGGGCGTGAGCGTCGGGCGCCCCGGCCACTGGGAGCAGGTCTCCGGCGCGCTCTACCCGGACACCGCCGAGGCCGAGGACTTCGGCTACCGGCGGGTGAGCCGGCTGCTGGGCTTCCTGCGCGGGGAGCCGGCCACCGACTTCAGCGGGGCCGAGGGCATCGAGGTGTACTCGGACAAGGTCCAGCCGGTCTCGCCCGGCCTGGCGGACCGCCTCTGGTACGGCGGCGGGAGCCTGCGCTCCGCCCGCTGGGCCGGTGAGCAGGGGCTCGGCCTGCTCACCAGCAACGTGGTGCGGGCGGAGGAGTCGCAGGACTTCGCCGAGATCCAGCGCTCGCAGATCGCCGCCTTCCGCGCGCACCACCCGCTGGGCGCGCGGGCCCGGGTCTCGCAGGGGCTGGTGGTGATCCCGACCGACAGCGCCACCGCGGACCAGCGGGCGCGCTACCGGGAGTACGTCCGCGGCCGCACGCCCCGCACCGCCGCCCCGCAGGGCCCGGCGCGGGTGATGTTCGCCCGCGACCTCGTCGGCAGCTCCGCCGGGATCGCCGAACAGCTCTACGCCCACGCCGGGTTCCGCGAGGTGGACGAGGTGGTGTTCGCGCTGCCGTTCACCTTCGGCCACGAGGACTACGCCCAGATCCTCACCGACATCGCCACCGTGCTCGCCCCGCTGCTCGGCTGGAAGCCGGCCACCGGGGCCTGAGCCGTCGGAGCCCGAGCCGTCAGAGCCTGAGCCGTCAGAGCCTGAGCCGTCGGCGGCGGGCCGTCAGAGGCGCTCGGGCACCGGGTTGCCGACGGCCTCGATCGCCCGCCGCACCGGGACCTTCAGCAGCACGGCGAAGCCGATGACGAAGAACACCAGCAGCGAGATGATCGCCGAGCGGTAGCTGCCGGTGACCTGGTAGGCGAGGCCGAAGACCAGCGGCCCCATCCAGCTGGTGCCGCGGTCGCTGACCTTGTACACGCTGAAGTACTCGGCCTCCTTGCCGGCCGGGATCAGGTGCGAGAACAGCGAGCGCGACAGCGCCTGGCTGCCGCCGAGCACCAGGCCGATCATGCAGGCCAGGGCGTAGAACCAGGCCGGCTGGTGGGCCGGCATGAAGTACCCGAGCGCGAGGGTGACCACCCAGCCGGCCAGGGAGCCCAGGATGGTCCGCTTGGCGCCGTACCGGTGGGCGATCCGGCCGAGCAGCAGCGCGCCGGCGATCGCCACCACCTGGACCAGCAGCACGGCGGTGACCAGCGAGGTCTGGTCCATGCCCAGCTCCTCGCTGCCGTAGAGCGAGGCCTGCGAGACGACGGTCTGGATGCCGTCGTTGTAGCAGAGGAAGGCGGCCAGGTAGAGCAGGGTGAGCGGGTGGCGCCGCATGCCGCGCAGGGTGCGGCCGAGTTCCCGCAGGCTGCCGGCGGCGGGCTCGTCCCTGACCGCCGCGGGGGTGGTGCCGGGGAGCACCCCGGCGCGGGACGGCAGCCGGAGCATCGGCACGATGGTGAACAGCGCCCACCACAGCCCCGCCGAGGCCAGGCAGATCCGCACGGCGGTGCCCGAGGAGAGCCCGAACGTCTCGTGGCCCTGGAACAGCACCAGGTTGGCGATCAGCAGCAGCCCGCCGCCCGCGTACCCGTACGCCCAGCCCTTGGAGGACACCGCGTCGCGCTCGTCGGGCGACGCCAGGCCGGGCAGGTAGGCGTAGGAGAGCGCGACCGACACCGCGTACGCGAGGTTGGCGACGACCAGCAGCGCGCCGCCGAGCAGATAGCGGTCGCCGCCGAGGAAGAACATGCCCATGGTGGCGGTCGCGCCGAGGTACGCGAAGCCGCACATCAGCTCCTTGTGCCGCCCGGTGCGGTCGGCGACCGTGCCGGCCAGCAGCATCGCGCCGACCGAGAGCAGCACCGAGAAGGAGACCGTGTAGGGGAAGTACGAGCCCGCCCGGATCGACAGGCCGAAGGGGTGCACATCGCCGTCGGCGTCGGCGGCCTCCTTGGCGACCGAGGTCAGGTACGGCCCGAGGAACACCGTCAGGACGGTGGCGGAGAAGGCCGCGTTGGCCCAGTCGTTGATGTACCAGCCGACCTGTATCCGGCGCAGCGCGCGGCCGTCGTCGTCGGTGGCGGTCGCCGGATGCCCCGGCTGTTGGGTCGTGGTGCTCATGCTGTTCCCATCCCCGTGCTGGAGCCGTCGCCGCCGGGGTGCCAGCGGCCGCGCTCGCGGAGGACGTCGCGCAGGACGTCGATGCGATCGGCCATGATGCCATCCACCCCCAGGTCGAGCAGAGAGCGGATGCGTGTGGCGTCGTCCACGGTCCAGACGTGAACCTGCAGGCCGAGGCGGTGCGCGGCGCGCACGAAGGCCCGGTCGACCACCCGCACGCCCCGGTGCCGCTCGGGCACCTGGGCACAGAGGCCGGCCCACGGGGCCCCGCCGCCGCGCAGCAGCGGCCCGGCCAGTGAGCGCAGCCGCAGCCGGGCGACCTCGCGCGGGCCGAGCGAGGTGGCCAGCCGGGGCCCGGCGGCGGCGCGGACGGCGGCGATCCGGCTGTCGGAGAACCCGCCGACGCAGACCCGGTCCCAGGCGCCGGTGCGGCGGATCGCCTCGACCAGCGGTCCGACGGCCGGCGCCGCCTTGACGTCGATGTTGAACCGGGCGTCGGGGAAGGCGCCGAGCAGGTCCTCCAGCAGCGGGACCGGCTCGGTGCCGCCGATCCGGGCCTGCCGGACGGTGTGCCAGGGCAGTTCGGCGACCGCCCCGGTGCGGTCGGTGACCCGGTCGAGCCGGTGGTCGTGGAAGGCCACCAGCGCGCCGTCGGCGGTGGCGTGCACATCGGTCTCCAGGTAGCGGTACCCGAGGGCGACGGCGGCCTCGAAGGCGGCGAGCGAGTTCTCCGGGCGGCCGAGGTCGCCGCCCCGGTGCGCGAAGGCGAGCGGCCCCGCGTGGTCGAGGAAGGGGTGCATGTGGTGCTCCGTGCTCTCTGCGCTGCGCTCCGCGTCTCCGCGCGCTGCTCCCTGGTGCGTGACATTGTTACATCCAGTGTCAAGTTGTAACGCCCACGGGGCCCGCGCGGCCGCCTATCATGCCGGTGCGGAGGGGGCCGCCCGGCGCCCGCCGCGTCCGTCGCTCACGCACCGCCCAGAGAGGAGCCCCCCGAGTGGGTAGCACTGTCGAGACGCTGGAATTCCAGGCCGAGACGCGCCAGTTGCTCCGGCTGGTGATTCACTCGATCTACTCGAACAAGGACATCTTCCTGCGCGAGCTGATCTCGAACGCCTCCGACGCGCTGGACAAGCTGCGGCTGGAATCACTGATCGACTCCGGCCTCGACGCCGACACCTCCGACCTCCATATCGCCCTGGAGGCGGACCCGCGGGCCCGGACGCTGACGGTCCGCGACAACGGGATCGGCATGAGCCGCGAGGACATCGTGGAACTCATCGGCACCATCGCCAAGTCCGGCACGGCCGGCCTGCTGGAGAAGATCAAGGAGACCGACGACGCCGCCGCGGCGCAGAGCCTGATCGGGCAGTTCGGCGTCGGCTTCTACTCGGCGTTCATGGTCGCCGACCGGGTCACCCTGCGGACCCGCCGGGCCGGCACCGAGGCGGGCACCCAGTGGGAGTCCGACGGCGAGGGCACCTACGAGATCCAGGCCGTCGACGGCCTGCCCGTGGGAACCTCGGTCACCCTGCACCTCAAGCCCGCCGACGGTGAGGACGGGCTGGCCGACTACCTGGCGGAGTGGAAGATCCGCCAGATCGTCAAGCAGTACTCCGACTTCATCCGCTGGCCGATCCGGATGGCGAGCGAGCGCACCGACGCCGACGGCGCCACCACGGAGCAGGTCGACACCCTCAACTCGATGAAGGCGCTCTGGGCCCGGCCGCGCAGCGAGGTGACCGAGGCCGAGTACACCGAGTTCTACCAGCAGATCAGCCACGACTGGCTCGCCCCCGCCGAGACCATCCACATGCGCGCCGAGGGCACCTTCGAGTACGAGGCGCTGCTGTTCATCCCCGAGCAGGCCCCGTTCGACCTGTTCTCCCGGGACGCCAAGCGCGGCGTGCAGCTGTACGTCAAGCGGGTGTTCATCATGGACGACTGCGAAGCGCTGATGCCCGAGTACCTGCGCTTCGTCAAGGGCGTGGTGGACGCCCACGACCTGTCGCTGAACATCTCCCGCGAGATCCTCCAGCACGACCGCCAGATCCGCGGGGTGCGCCGGCGCCTGGTCAAGAAGGTGCTCGGCGCGCTGAAGGACGTCCGGACCAAGGACGCCGAGCGCTACCTGAAGCTGTGGGAGCAGTTCGGCCGGGTGCTCAAGGAGGGCCTGCTGGAGGACGGTGACAGCACCGCGGCGCTGCTGGAGCTGGTGTCGGCCGCCTCCACCCACGACGCGGAGCGGCCCACCAGCCTGCGCGAGTACGTCGGGCGGATGAAGGACGGCCAGGAGGCGATCTACTACCTGACCGGCGAGGACCGCGCCACGGTGGAGAACTCCCCGCACATGGAGGCGTTCGCCGCCAAGGGGTACGAGGTGCTGATCCTCACCGACCCGGTCGACGAGGTCTGGGTCGAGCGGGTGCCCGAGTTCGACGGCCACCGGCTGCAGTCCATCGCCAAGGGCCAGGTCGACCTGGACGAGCCGGCCGAGGGCGACGAGGCGGCCGGGGCCGAGAAGGCCAAGCGCGAGCAGGAGTTCGCCGCGCTGCTGCCGTGGCTGACGCAGGCCCTGTCCGGGCAGGTGAAGCAGGTCCGGCTCTCCTCGCGGCTGACCACCTCGGCGGCGTGCGTCGTGGGCGACGCCCAGGACATGACGCCGACCCTGGAGAAGATGTACCGCGCGATGGGGCAGGAACTGCCCCCGGTCAAGCGGATCCTGGAACTCAACCCGGCGCACCCGCTGATCACCGCGCTGCGCGCGGCGCACGAGGCCGACCCCGAGGACCCGGCGCTGGCGGAGGTCGCCGAGCTGGTCCACGGCGGCGCGCTGCTCGCCGAGGGCGGTGACCTGCCCGATCCGGCGCGGTTCACCCGGCTGCTCACCGACCGGCTGGCCCGCGGCCTCTGACCGCGCCCTCCCCGCGACCCCGGCCGCAGTCCTGCGGCCGGGGTCGTCGCGCATGGTCCGCCATTCATTTCAGTTTATTCATTGCCCGGGCGTCACCCCGTCCCGCACCGTGCGCATCCCTTGACGCGGGCCGCTCAGGTTCACCACCCTTGGTGCCTGGCCGAGCCGAGGTGACGAGGCGTCAAATCCCGGTACATCTCAGCTCATGGGCCGCCCTGTCGACCACCCGTCATGGAAGGAGATGTCCGTCATGAAGAAGATCGTCGTCCGCAAGACCGGCCCGGTCCGTCTGACCAGCACGGCTCGCGCGCTGTACCTGCCGTGGGACTGCATCGTGACCCAGCAGCTCTGATCCGTACCCCGGGCACGGGGCAACGCGGTGCCGGCCGGGTGCGTCACGGCCGGCACCGCTCCGTCCCCTCCCCACCCCTCCCGTCCTCCGCCCACCTCCTACAGGAGGATCCGTGCACTCCTCCGTGGACAGCGGCTCCGACGCCCCGGGCCTCGACCCGGACCGTCCGCTTCCCCTGCGCCGGCTCGTCTACCTGGAGGAGGGCGACGAGGTCACCATCGGCAGCCCCGAGACCGACACCTACGCCGTCTTCCCGGCCGACGGCGCCGAACTGGTCCGGCTGCTCGCCGACGGCGTCACGCCCCGTGAGGCCGCCGAGCGCTACCGGCAGGCGCACGGCGAGAGCGTCGACATCGCCGACCTGGTCGAGGTCCTCGCCGATCTCGACCTGCTGCGCCCCGCCGGCGAGGCGCCCGCGGCGACGGCCACCGGGGCCGCGCCGGTGCGCTGGCAACGCCTCGGCCGGGCGGTCTTCAGCCCGCCCGCGCTGATCGGCTACGCGCTGCTCACCGCGCTCGCCGCGGCCGAGATGATCCGGGTGCCCGCCCTGGTCCCCGGCATCGACAACCTGTTCTTCAGCCCGTCCTACACCCTGGTCGTCGTCCTGCTGTTCTTCGGCCAGGCGCCGCTGCTCGCCCTGCACGAGGCCTTCCACGCACTGGCCGGGCGACGGCTCGGACTGCGCTCGCGGCTCTCGGTCGGCCACCGCCTGGTCTACCTGGTGCTGGAGACCTCGCTCGACGGGCTGGTCAGCGTGCCGCGCCGGCAGCGCTACCTGCCCATCCTGGCCGGCATGCTGGCCGACGTCCTGGCGATCGCCGTCCTCACCCTCGCCGCCGACCTCCTGCGCGGGGTCGACGCGGGCGCCGCCCGGCTCTGCCTCGCGGTCGCCTACGCCACCGTGCTGCGGCTCGCCTGGCAGGGCTTCTTCTACCTGCGCACCGACCTCTACGTCCTGCTCTGCACCGCGCTGGGCTGCGTCGACCTGCACGCCGCCGCGAGCGACGTGCTGCGCAACGCCGTGCGGCGGGTCACCGGACGACCGCAGGCGGACCTGTCGGTCCACCACCCGGTCGACCGGCGGGTCGCGCGCTGGTACGCCTGGCTGATGGTGACCGGCTACGCCTTCACGCTCACCATGTTCGCCGGTGTCGTCGTGCCGACGGCCTACCGGCTGCTGCACGACATGTGGCTGCGGCTGACCGGCCAGGCGTCGCTCGCCGGGCGCCTCGACTCGCTGCTGCTCATGCTGCTGAGCCTCGCCCAGACCGGCGCTGTCGTGGTCCTCGCCCTGCGCGAGCGGCGCGCCGTCCGCGCCTCCCGTGCCGCCCGCACCGCCTGACGCCGTACCGCCCGTCCCCACGTCACCGCACGAAAGGCAGCTGTGCCATGGCCGAACACCGCCACCACTGGGTCCGCGCCGCCCGGCGCCCCGCCCGCGTCGAGGCCCGCGACCGGCTCGACCTGCCGCCCGTGCTCGCCGTGGTGAACGCCGACCGCCGGCTGCGCGGGCCCTACACCGCCGTCGGCTCGCTGCTGCGGGCGGTCGTGCCCGACGCGCTCGCCCGCTGCCCCGAGGCCGTCACCGGGCACGACGTCGAACTCCTCTCCACCACCCCGGAACTGCGCGACCTGGTGCCCGCCACCCGTGAGACGCTCACCTCGCTCGCCGTGCCCAAGGAGCGCACCCGCTTCTACTCCGCGCTGCGCACCCTGCGGATCGCCCACGGCCTGGTCGAGTTCCTGGAGGCGTACCTGCGGGCGGCCGACGAGGGCCCGCGCACCCTGGTCGTCGACGACGCCCACCGCGCCGACCCCACCGACGGCGAGTTCCTCGCCGTGCTGCTGCGGCGGATCGACCCCGGGCTGCTCACCGTGGTGGTCACCACCGGTACCGAGGCCCTGGAGCGCCCGGACGGCCCCGGCCGCGAGGCCCTTCCGGACGCGCTCGCCGCGTACTGCGTGCCGCTCGACGGGCCCGAGGCCGAGCCGGCGGACCCGGGCGCACCGGACGCCGCGCTCGGCCGCGCCCACATCACCGGCGACGGCACCGGCGACGACCCCGCCGAACTGGCGGCCTACCTGGCCCTGCCGGCCGACGAGCGCGCCCGGCTGCACGACCTTCGCCGCGCCGAACTGGAGACGGTCGGCGAGTCCTCGCTGCGGCTGGGGGCGATCACCTGGCACGCCGAGCACGGCAGCGACCCGTCCGGCGTCGGCGCCGACATCCTGCGCCACGCCCTCGACCACTGCATGGACCTCGGCTACTACCACGCCGTCGTCGGCCTCGGCGAGCGCGGCCGCCGGCTGGTCACCCATGAGAGCCACCCCACCCACTGGTGGGCGTTCACCACCAAGATGACCACCTCCTTCGCCGCGCTCGGCCTGGCGGAGCGCGCCCTGCCGCTGTACGACGAGGCCCGCACGCTCAGCGCCCTGCCCGAGGTCCACATGCAGGCCGCGTACGCCACGGCGATGCTGCACACCCGGCACTTCGAGGCCGGCCGGCGCGACCACGGGCTGGCCCGTGCCTGGGTCAACCAGGCGATCGCCTTCGCCCACTGGCACCCGGACCCCAAGGAGCGCGAGGCGCGGGTGGTGTTCAACCGCAACGGGCTCGCGCTGATCGAGGTCCACCAGGGCCGCCCGCAGGCCGCGCTGGAGCTGCTGGACGCCTGCATCGCGCGGCTGGACGAGACCCTGGAGCCGCACGAGCACGCGCTGCACCGCTCGGTGCTGCGCTACAACCGCGCGCAGGTGTACGCGGCCCTCGGCCGGCACGCCGAGGCCGTCGCCGACTACGCCGCGGTGATCGAGTGCGACCCCAACTACGCCGAGTACCACTTCGACCGGGGCATGCTCTGGCGCGACCTCGGCGAGCCGGAGCGGGCGCTGGCCGACTACGACCGCGCCATCCGGCTCTCCCCGCCGTTCCCCGAGGCGTACTTCAACCGGGCCGACGTGCTGGCCGAACTCGGCGACACCGAGGCGGCGGTGGCGGACTTCGGCTACGTCCTGCAGCTGGACCCGGAGTTCGACGACGCCCGGCTCAACCGGGCCGCGCTGCTGCTCGACGCCGGCGCGTACGAGGCCGCCGGGGCGGATGTCAGGGCCGGGCTGGCCCGCACCCCGGACAACGCCCGACTGCTCTGTCTGCAGGGGCAGTTGCTGGCCGCCGGGGACGATCCCGGGGCCGCCGCCGACGCCTACGCGGCCGCGCTCGCCGCCGACCCCGAGTACGCCGAGGCGTGGGCCCTGCTCGGCGAACTCCGCTACCGGCAGGGCGACCTGGACGGGGCGGGCCGCAATCTGGCGCGCGCCGTCGAGCTGTCCGCCGAGCCGGGCCTGCGGTTCAACCTGGCCGTGGTCCACCACGACGCCGGGCGCTACGGCGAGGCCGTCCGGCTGCTGGACGAGGTGGTGGACTCCACCGAGGACGTGGACGCCCGGCTGCAGCGGGCGCGCTGCCTGATCGGCCTGGACCGGGCGGAGCCGGCCAGGGCGGACCTGCTGGCCTGCCTGGCGGCCGACCCGGACTCCGCCGACCAGGTGTACGCGCTGATGCCGGAGCTGGCCCGGTCCTGAGCCGGTCCTGAGCCGGTCCTGAGCCGGTCCTGAGCCGGCCCTGAGCCGGCCCGGAGCCGGTCCTGAGCCGGTCCGTCCCCCGGTCCTCGCTGCCGGTGACCCCGGGGCCGGGGGTGGACCTCAGCCCGGCACGCCGCCGTCGTCCGCCGACGCGGCGCGCACCCGCCGCCGGACGTGCGCCATCACCGGCGAACTCCGGTACGCGGCGGCCACCTTGACCAGCCAGGCCGCCTCCTCGCGCAGCCCGGCCACCACCGGGTGCGGCACCCACCCCCCGCCGGGCCCGGCGGGGAAGCGGCGCCCGGCCCGGGCGGCCTCCAGCGCGGCGGCGATCGCGGCGGCCTCCACCAGCACCGCGAACTCCTCCGGACCGGTGGGGCGGGCGACCTCGCGCACCCAGAGCGCCACCCGGGGGTGCAGATGGGGGCGCAGGGCCAGCTGGCCGTCGCGGATCTCGATGATCCGCCGGTAGAGCGCGAACCGGATCTCCCGCCGCCCGCCCGCCGGGCCGAACTCGCGCTCCGGGGTGATGAGTTCGATCTCCGGCAGCTCCGAGCGCAGCACCGACCAGAGCGGTCCTAGCCGGCGGTGGTCGCACCAGGCCCGGGCCCGCCCGCCCGGGTCGGCCCGCCGGGCGGCGTCGCCCGCGGCGCGCCAGACCCGGCCGGCGCGGCTCCGGCGGCTCCGGTCAGCCACGCCGGACCGCGGTGCGGTGTCGCGGGCGGTCCAGCGCGTAGCCCAGCCGCAGGATCCGCTCGGCGAGCCGCGCGGTCACCGTGGCCCGGGGCCGTTGCAGCACCCGGTGCAGGGCCAGCGAGGCGACCAGCTCGGCTTCCTGCTCCTGCCGCTCCGAGTACACCGAGCGGCCGAGCACCCGCTGCACCAACTCGCCCGGCAGCCGGGGGAGGAGGGCCTGCGAGACGGCCGCGCCCAGCCCGGTGCCGCCGGTGTGCCCGCAGAGCAGGTGGCCGATCTCGTGCAGCACGATGTGCTGCTGGTGCAGCGCGGTGGTGTCGACCGGGTAGCCGATGTAGTCCGCGCGGTCGGTGCTGACCAGCGCGCCGCAGGGCGCGTGGACGGGCCCGGAGAGCGGGATCAGCTCGATCGGCCGGCCGCGCCGCCGGGCGAGCGCCCCGGTCAGCGCCGGGAGGCCGAAGGGCTCCGGGAGCGGCATCGACTCCGCGACGGTGCGACATCGCTGCCAGAGCCCGCGCTCCACCCCATCCGGATGCCCCACGTCCATTCCCCCTGGTGCTCGCCCCGTCCTCGGCCGGGAGGCGATCCTACGGACGGGGACGCGCCGGGAGAACCGCTTCGACGCCGATTTCCGCTACCTGCCGCCGCGAGCCGCCGCTACCTGCCGCCGCCGGCCTCCAGCCGGGCGATCGCCTCGATCATGTCGCGGATCGTGCCGAGCCCCTCGGGTGACAGGGTCACCGCGCGCAGCGCCACATCGCGCACACCCGCGTCCCGCAGCGCCCCGAGCAGCGCCAGTTCCTCGGCGATCCGGGCGCTCTGCCGGTCGTCGAAGAAGTACATCGGCGGGACCTGGAAGAACTGGGCCAGGGCTTCGAGGTGGCGCTTCGTCGGATTGTCGCGCCGGCCGGTGCGCAGCTGCCACAGATAGGTCGCCGAGAAGCTCTCGCCGGTCGCCTCCCGGCAGGCGCGGGCGACCTCCTCATGGGTGTACGGCTCGCGGTCGGGACGGCGGACCACGTCGAACAGCCGGTCGATCTTCCCGGCGAGCGTGGACGCACCGGAGTCTGCGTCGGGCACCGCACACCTCTCCCCCCACCCCGTGCACACGCGCGGCGCGGGTCCGAATCGAGCACTCGCGACGGTCGCCCATTCTAGTGGGCCCCCACCCGGACGTGGAGGCGCCGGACGGCCCGTCACTTCGCCTCCGTCACCACCTTGACGAGTGACGGTGCCGACTGCCATGCTGACGTCACCACCTCAACCGGTGACGACGGGAAGCTCGTCGGGCCCCGGGGGGTGGCCGGACAGTTTCGATCGGATGGGGAGCACCAGTCATGGCAGTCAGCTACACCGCCGTTGTCGACGTCGACGGGGAGGGCCGCAACGGCGGTCGGGTCCGCTCCTCGGACGGTCTGCTGGAGACCGGCCTCGCCATCCCGAAGGAGTTCGGCGGCGTCGGCACCGCGACCAACCCGGAGCAGCTGCTGGCCGCCGGCTGGGCCGCCTGCTTCCTCGGCGCCCTGCGGCTGGCCGCGGGCAGCCGCGGGATCCGGCTCACCAGCACCGCCATCACCGCCGAGATCACCCTCACCCACGGCGACGACGGCGAGTTCGGCCTCTCCGCCGTGCTCAACCCGGTGCTCGGCGGGGTGGACCAGGCCACCGCCGAGGAGCTGGCGCAGGCCGCCCACCGGACCTGCCCCTACTCCAGGGCGACCCGCGACAACATCCCCGTCACCATCAACGCCCGGGCCGCCGACGCCGCCTGAGCGAACCGGACCACCTGACCGCGGGTCCCGCGCCCGTCCCCCCGGCGCGGGACCCGCACCACGTTCAGCCGCTCTCGCCCGGCGCCGCGGCCCCGCCCGGCTCCGCGAGCGCGTACAGCACGGAGCGCCGCTGCTTGTGGCGCCGGATCCGGCCCTTGGCGACCAGGGCCTCCAGGGTGTTCCGCACCACCTGGGGCGTGGGATTGCGCTTCGGGTGCTTCGCCATGAGCTCCGCCCGCAGCTCCTTCGCCGGGCACGGCTCGTCACGGCCGCCCAGCAGGTCGGCCAGCAGGTCGCCGAGCAGCGGCTGACGCGTCCTGGCCCGCGCGCCGGCGACGGGCTCGTCCTGCGGCTGCTCGGGCAGCCGCGCCGGATCCGTGAAGCCCTCGTACCGCTCGGCCAGGCTCAGGATCTCCGCCAGCAGGGCCTCCTCCTGCCGCAGCACCCGCAGCTCCTCGGCCAGTTCGCGCTGGCGCTGGTGGTTGAGCTTCAGGTCCGAAGCGGCCTGCTCCACATAGCGGGACCGGAGCGCGGAGGCTGGCTGGCGGGTCACAACCGTTCTCTCCCTCGACATGGACGGTGCTGCGCATGGTACCCAGGTCGAGGGACACCGGCCGCTCCGGCGGATCTCAGTGCAGGCCGGCCGGAGCGGTCTTCTTCCGTGCGCGGTAGGCGGCGGCCTTGATCTTGTTGCCGCAGGATTCCATGCCGCACCACTGGCGCCGCATGCCCCGGGAGCGGTCGATGTAGATCCGGGTGCACTCCGGATTGCCGCACTCCTTCAGCAGCGGGACGTCCGGGCCGCTGAGGAGTTCGACGGCGTGCCGGGCGACGGTCGCCAGCGCCTGCTCGGGGGTCGCCTCGTTGTGCCGGCCGGTCACCGTGAGCTGCGGGGTCACCGGCGCCTTGCGGGCGGCGGCGTTGAGCACGGCCAGCGCCTCGCGGTCGAACTCCTCCCCGGCGACCCGGTTGGTGACCAGCCGGTAGACGGCCTCGCGCACCGTCTTCGCCTCCCGGACGTCGCGCTCGTCGCCGGGCGTGATCGTGTCGACCAGTCCGCAGTCGAGGTGCCAGGCGTTCAGCCGCTCCGGCGTCACGAACATCTCGAAGCGGATCGTGCGCCGCGCGCGGAGGGTGGCCGCGAAGTCCAGGGCCGGATGTCCGCACACGAAGACATGGTCAAGATTCACATCACCATGCTGACAGGTGACTGTGGTCGGCGCAAGGACGGGTCGGGGCACCCCGGGGCCGGCCGGTCGTCTCCGGGCTACTCCACGCCTCCCACCAGGGGCGGGCCGTCGGCCTGCCTGCCCGCCCCGTGGCCGGCCGGCCGCGTCGCGGTGTCCTGGTCGAGGACGTAGCAGCGCAGGTCGATGTCGTCGGGCAGGCGTGGCGCGCGGTCCCCGAGCAGCAGGGAGCCCACCGTGACGAGGAAGGTCCTGGTCACCGCGTCGCTGCCCTTCTTCGTCCGGGGCGACTGGTAGAGCAGGTATCCGGCGGCCAGCAGGCCCTCGCCGTCCAGGTCCGGTGCGGCGAGCAGCCGCAGGGCCGCCTCGAAGATGGTGTCGTTGTCGGCCGGGTCCGCGGTGACGGTGTAGAGCGGGTGGCCGACGGCCTTCAGGTGGCGGACGTCGGTGCCGCGCTCCTCGGCCCTGGCGGCCAGTTCCCGGTAGAGCCGGGTGGCGGCGGCGCCGCGCAGCAGGCGGTTGCCGTGCACCCGGCGCCCGTCGGGCAGGCGGACGACGTTCTGCAGGACGTCCTCGCCGGGCGCCTGTCGCGCGAACCGGCGCTCGGCGTACCGTCCGTAGCGGAGCATCACCCGGTAGGCGGGGGTGTCCAGGCCGCCCCGGAACAGCTCGGCGTCCGGGTCCCAGACGCTGCCCTCGCGCAGCCGCTCGACCGGGCCGAACATGTCGTAGTTGGGGTTCGCCGCGGTGATCGGCGTGCGGAACCGTTCGGGGAGGTAGGGCACCTGGCGGCCCGGCGGTCCGCCGTGGCGCACGGCGTACCGATAGCGCCAGTCCACCAGTTCCCGGTGGACGGTGCGCAGGGCGTCGACGCGCGCCGGTGACGCGGTGCCGGCGGCCCAGAGGCCGGCCAACCGCTCCCGGGCGGCCTCGGCGGCCCGCGCCTGCCGGTGGGCGAACGCCCGGGCGGGTGCCTGCCGGGCCGGGTCGTCGGTGCGCAGCGCCAGCGCGGGAGTGGGGAAGCGCTCGGCGGTGATCGGGCCGCGGTTCACGGTCGCTCGCTCCTTCGGTGCGCTCGGGACCCGTCGGCACCGTGATGCCGGCCGGAGGCGGTGCGCCGGGACGGGCGCGGCGGACGCTCACCCGCGCCGGTGCCGCCGGTGCCGCCGGTGACGCAGGTGGCGTCGGGCCGGTCGGGGCAGGAGCACCGGCAGGCCCGACGGCGGAGACGCCGGGCACCGACCGCGGGTGACGAGTACCGCGAGCCTTCGGTGCCGACCACCGTGCTCCGCACCGCCGGCTTCCCCATACCTGTAGGCGTACCCAGGGACGGCTACCGCGATGCGGCACACCGGAGTTCACGGCCCCGCCACCGCCGGCGCAGCCAGCGGTCGTGGCTGGCCAGGACGATCGCGCCCGGACCGCCGCCGAGGGCCTCCTCCAACTCGTCGCAGAGGCGCGGGGAGAGGTGGTTGGTCGGCTCGTCGAGCAGCAGCAACTGCGGCGGGCGGGCCACCAGCAGGGCCAGGGCGAGCCGCCGGCGCTGGCCGACGGAGAGCCGGCCGACCGGCTTCTCCCGGTCCGCCGGGTGCAGCAGGCCGAGCGAGTCCAGCGGCACCCGTTCGGCGCGCTCGGCGCCCAGCGCCAGCTCGTAGGTCTCGCGCACGGTGCGGTCCGGCCGCTCGAACACGGTGTCCTGGGTGAGCAGTCCCACCGTGAGCCGGGGCCGCCGGCGCAGCTCGCCCTCGGCGGTGACCCGTCCGGCGAGCACGGCGAGCAGCGTCGACTTGCCCGCGCCGTTGCCGCCGGTGACCAGCAGCCGCTCGCCCGCCGCGACGTCCAGGGTGACGGACGCGAGCCGGCCGGGCACCCGGACGTCCCGCAGTTCCACCAGGTGCTCCAGCGGGTCCGGGCCGTCCGCGGGGTCCTCCGCGGGCACGCCCGCGGCCAGCGCCGGGGCCGCGAACCGCAGCGGGCGCGGTGGCTCGGCGACCTGCGCGCGCTCCAGTTCCTCCAGCCGCCGCGCGGCGTCGCGCACCCGCCGGGAGATCTGGTTCTGCACCCGGCCCGCCCGGTGGCCGTAGCCCATCTTCTCGTTGTCGCGCCGCCCCCGGTCCGGCGCGACCCGGTGCGCGCTGACGCCCGCCGACTCCCGCAGCTCCGCCAGCTCCCGCTGCTCCTCGGCGTGGCGACGCTCCCAGCGCTCCCGCTCGGCGCGTTTGGCCGCCAGGTAGGAGCTGTAGTCGCCGCCGTGGCGGACCGGCCCGTCCGCCGCCGGGTCGAGGTCGAGCAGATCGGTGCAGACCGCGTCGAGGAACGCCCGGTCGTGGCTGGCGGCGACCACCGTGCCGGGCAGGGCGCGCACCTGCTCCTCCAGGAAGGCGGCGGCCTCGTCGTCGAGGTGGTTGGTCGGCTCGTCCAGCAGCAGCGCCGAGGGGCGGCGGACCAGCAGCGCGGCCAGGGCGAGCCGGCCGCGCTGCCCGCCGGAGAGCGAGCCGAGGACGCGGTCGTGGGCGAGCGCGCCGAGGCCGAGGCCCGCCAGCACCAGCTCCGCGCGCCGGTCGGCGTCCCAGGACTCCCGGTGCCGGGCCCGCTCCAGGCGCCGGCCGTAGGCGTCGAGGAGCTCGCGGTGGCCGGGGGAGTCCTCCGGGACGCGGGCCAACTCCTCCCCGAGCCGGTCGAGTTCCGCGAGGTCGGCGCGGGCCTCGCGGAGCGCCTCGTCGAGCACGGCGGCGACGGTCGCGCCGGCGTCGAAGGGCATCTCCTGGTGCAGGAAGCCGAGGTCGGCGGGGCGTGAGACGCGCCCCGCGTCGGGTTCGTCCACACCGGCCAGCACCCGCAGCAGGGTGGACTTCCCGGTGCCGTTCTCCCCGATCAGGCCGATCCGGCGGCCGGGGGAGGCGATCAGGTGGACGCCGTCGAGGACGCGGCGGCCCGCGAGGTTGCGGACGAGGTCGTGGGCGAGCAGGGCGGGCTGGGACATGGCGAGCCTCGGAGACGGCTGCGGACAGCGGGACGGACCACCGCTGCCCTGGGCGGGCATGGAGAGGGGCACGACGGAACGGACCACCCCGCCGGCGCTTCCACCCGCCGCCCGGTGGCCGTCAACTCCGGATCTCACCCGGAGATGTCGTCGTCACCCGCCATGTCCGCCACTCCTCGATCCACCGCTTCCGGACCCCCGGAGCGTAACAGGCACCTCCGACACCCCCGCCGGCCCCGGCGGCCCGCACCCCCGTGGTGCGGGCCGCTCCGGGCTATTCGAAGGGCACCCCGGGGCCCTCCAGCAGTTCCAGCAGGAAGTCGTCCCAGTCCAGGCCGTCCAGCTCCGCCCCGGCCGGGACGGCCCGGTAGGTGGCGTCGAGCCACACCGTCAGGGGCGCCGTCGGCAGCTCGAACAGGGCCTCCAGCTCCGGCGATTCGAGCAGCAGCCAGGACGACGGCCGCTCCTCGCGCTGTGTGGGCCACATCCGGACGTCCCCGCAGCCGCTCATCGTCGCCAGGCCCCGGTACAGCAGCTCCCGGCCCAGCCGCCAGACCAGCCCCGGCCCGCGCTCCGCCAGGAACTCCACGGTGACCACCGCGGGCGTCGCCGGGTCGAACCGGAACTCCGCCTGCCCGGGCAGACGGGTGAACTCGTCGAGCAACTGGTCGACGGCCAGGAGCAGCGCGGGCACCGCCCCGGGCGCCGGGCGCGCCCGGGGCGGCGAAGTGTCACGGTCCATGGATGGCGAACCCCTCAGGTGATGGTGGGCATGTGCGCCCCACTCTCCGCCGCCGGAGGCCCCCCGCGCATCGGTCACTTGACGGTGGTCCCGGTCGGAACGGCGGTGCCGCCGAGCAGGGCGGTGGTGGTGGCGTCCCAGTCGACGGTGGCCAGTTCACGGCCGGCTGGGACGAGGGTGTAGGTGTGGTCCAGCCAGGTGGCGAGGGGTGCGGCGGGGAGTTCGAACAGGGCGGCGGTGTCGGTGGCGAGCAGCCGCAGCCAGGCCTTCGAGCGGTCGGGGGAGGGACGGAGCCGGACGGCGCCGTGGCCGCTCGGGGCGCGCAGCCCGCTGTGCAGGAGGTCCCGGCCGAGGTGCCACCGGGCGTGCGGGCCGCCGGGGACGGTGAACTGCGCCGTCACCACCAGGGGGAGCACGGGGTCGTAGCGGAACTCGGCGCCGACCGCCTGCCGGGCGCCGACGCCCAGGACGCGCTCGATCTCCAGGGTCAGTGCTGGCCGGTGGCCGTTCATGGCGGGTGGGCCCTTCGCTGGACGGAGCTGGCCGACCCACTCTCGCCCGTGCGGCGGCGCCGTCCCTAGGTCAGGTGACCACGGGAACGACTGTCACCGCGGTCACTCCACCGGCAGCCGGCCCAGGGCGTCGCGCAGCGCGGCCCGGGAGGTGATGCCCAGTTTGGGGAAGACCCGGTAGAGGTGGGAGCTGACCGTGCGCGGCGACAGGTGGGTCTGCGCGCCGATCTCCTTGTTGGTCAGTCCGCCGGCGGCGAGTTCGGCGATCCGGCGCTCCTGCCAGGTCAGCGTGGCGAGGTTGGCCGAGGGCGCGCGCAGCGGCGCGCCGGTGGCGCGCAGTTCGGCCCGGGCCCGCTCCGCCCAGGTGGGCGCGCCCAGCCGTTCGAAGGTGGCGACGGCGAGGTTCAGGGCCGGCCGGGCCTCCCGGCGCCCCCGGGTGTGGCGCAGGTGGACGCCGTGCGCGAGCCGGATCCGGGCCAGTTCGAAGGGGAGGGCGGCGGCGGCCGGGTGGGTCTCGGCGCGGTGGTAGAGGGCGTCGGCCTCGTCGGGGTCGGTCGCGGTCATCGCCAGGGCGCCGTAGGTGATCACGGCGAGCCGGGGGGAGACGTCCGGCAGCCCGGCCTCCTCGGCGGCGAGCGCGTGCCGGCGGGCCTGCTCGGCGCGGCCGGTGTGCAGCGCCGCCTCGACCAGGTCGAGCAGCGTCCGGGGGGCCTGGTGGGCGTAGGGCGTGAAGGAGCCGGGCGCGGTGATGCCGATGGCGTGCAGGTAGGCGGCCTCGTAGTCGCCCTCGGCCAGCGCGGCGGCGGTGCCGATGGCGTCGGCGATCTGGGTGAGGAAGCCGAGCCCGCGCGGGCGGGCCCAGCCGTCGACCGCGGCCCGCAGCTCCCGCGCCTGCTCGGTGCGGCCCCGCAGCGCGGCCAGCAGGCCCAGGTAGGCCCGGGTGTGGTGGGCGAACAGCGCGTGCCGGTGCTCGGTGGTGAGCTCCAGCAGCCGCCGTCCGGTCCGCTCGGCCTCGTCCCACTCGCCGACCGCCAGCTGGTCGAGCATGATCACGTGCAGCATGACCACGCCGGACATCCTGGCCCCGGTCGCCACCTCGCGGTCGACGGTGCGCTGGAGGTACGGCCGGTACTGGCTGAGGGTGTCCACGTGGTACGCGGAGACGGCCAGCCGGCTGACGTCCCAGGGTTCGAGCGCGCTCGGGTCCGCGAAGGCGTCGTGCACCCGCGCCCGCACGTCGGCGCCGCGCCGGACCACGTCGCTCCAGGCGTCCTGGTAGATCCGCGAGGCCGGGGGCACCAGGTCGCCCAGCGAGTCGAGCAGCTCGTGGGCGGGTTCCCAGTAGGCCGCGTCCCCGGCGTACTGGCTGATCGCCAGCAGCAGGTTGACCAGCCGGGTCAGCACCTCGCCGGGCTCGCGCACCCCGCCGGGCCCGGGCGCCCCGGCGGCCCGGAGCTCCTCGATCGCGGTCACCACCCGGCACCCCGAGGAGCGTACGTCCCCGTCCTCGTAGAAGGCGGTGTAGGCCGAGGCGAGCACCGCCGCCGGCGACTCGCCCGGTCCGGCCGCCGGGTCGGAGCGGAGCAACTGCCGGGCGCGGTCGGCGAGTCCGGCGTGGCCGGCGATGAACGCCGCGTCGCCCAGCCGCCGGGAGCGCTGCGGGTGGTCGGTGCTCAGCTCGGCGGCCCGGGTCAGCCACGCCACGGCGGTCACCGCGCTGCCGCGCCGGGTGGCGGAGTCGGCGGCCGCCTCCAGCGCGGCCGCGACCCGCTCGTCCGGTTCGGCGGCGGCGGCCGCCAGGTGGACGGCGTGCCGCTCGACGTCGGCCCGGTGCGCCCGGGCCAGCACGGCGTGCGCCGCGCGCCGCTCGTCCGCGGTCGCCAGCTGGACGACCGTCGAGCGCACCAGGGGGTGGCGGAACACGAAGTCGCCGCTCAGCGGGTCGGTCTCCAGCAGGCCGCGCGCCGCGGCCTCGCCGACGTCCGCCATCCGGTAGCGCGCCCGGTCGGCGGGCCCGGCCGCGGTGCCCGCCCCGACGCCGTCCAGCGCGCCGCGCAGCAGTTCGGCGCGCACGGCGCGCCCGAGCGTCCCGATCCGGGTGCCGTACACCTCCTGGAGGCGCCGGGGGAGCGGCACGCCGGTGAAGTCCAGCGGTTCCTCCGGGCGGTCGGCCGCCCGGCCGCCGCGGCGCACGTGCGGCGGCAGCTCCAGCAGGGCCAGCGGGTTGCCCCGGGCCTGGTCCAGGACCAGCCGGCGCAGCCGGGGGTCGAGACCGGGGTGGTGGCGGTCCAGCAGCCGTTCGGAGGCGCGCTCGGAGAGCGTGGCCACGGTCAGCCGGGGCAGCGCGGCCGTGTCGAAGCCGGACGGGGTGTCGTCGCGCAGGCCGACCAGCAGCTTCACCGGGTCGCCGGTGAGCCGCCGCCCGACGAAGCCGCACACCTCGGTGGTCGAGGCGTCCAGCCACTGGCCGTCGTCGAGCACCAGCAGCAGGGGCTGCCGGGACGCGGTGCGGGCGAGCAGGTCGAGGACGGCGATGCCGAGGGTCAGGACGGACGGGGGCGGGCCGGAGCTGCGGCCGAACACCACGTCGAGCAGGGCCCGCTGGGCGTCGTCCAGCCGGGCGATCTCCGGGAGCAGCGGGTGCAGCAGCTGGTGCAGCCCGGCGTAGGGCAGTTCCGACTCGGCCTCCGCCCCGGCGGCCCTGACCACCCGGTGTCCGTCGGCCGCCGCGAGACCGGCGACGTGGTCCAGCAGGGTGCTCTTGCCCACGCCGGTCTCGCCGCCCAGGACGAGGGCGCGGCCCCCGGGCGCCGTCATGAACCCGGACAGCTCGGCCTGTTCGCGGTCCCGGCCGACCATCGCCGCGTTGAGCGGTTCCACCCGTCCCCCACATCCTTCTTCGTGACACACCCGGCTGCCCCGGGGTGCCCCGGCGCAAGAGACTAGATGTTTCGGTGGTGGTTCGTCACCTGGCGGTGGCCGAAAGGGATTCTCGGGCCAGGGCTCCCACCTGCGGATTCGCGGCGCCGGGCGGATGGTCGCCATTCACACCTTTCCGTTCCGCCCGCGAGACACATGTCTCGATTTCAGGTGTGCCGGCGGACGGTGGCGCGGGCCGCCCGCTCGATGCGCCGGCGACGAGCCCGGGCCGGGAGACGGCGACGGAGTGCGAGGCGGCGACCTCGGGGTAGCCGTCGGCGCGCAGTTCGGCGATGACGCCGCCCCAGCTGGAGCCGTCGGCGAAGGCGCCGTGCTCCAGAACGACGGTCGGCCGGGCGCGGCCGGCGGTGTCCCCGGTCGCGCCGCTGGCGGTGCCGGCGAGCACCAGTCCCGCCGCGAGGGCGGCGACCGCCCCCGTCGGCAGCCGTCCGCGTCCACCCTTGAGGCCCACCATGACGAATCCCTCCCGGATGCCCCGGTCACGGTCGGGGCGCCGGCCGCTCCGACGTCGTCACCACCCTGACTGGTGACGAAGGTGCCATGGCGCTCCGTCACCTGTCAAGCCAGTGACGGTCACGCCCGCAGCAGGGCGTCGACCCGGGCGGCCACCGCCAGCAGCTCCCGGTCGGCCGCGCGCCGTCCGACGAGCTGCAGGCCGACCGGCGGCGAGCCGGTGACCGGCAGCGGCACCGTCACCGAGGGCAGGCCCGCGGTGGCCGCGGGGGAGGTGTTGCGGATCAGCGTGGCGAAGGTGGGCGCGCTCCGGCCGTTGAGCGGGAGGGTGTCCTCGTAGCGGTGCAGCGGCCGGGCGCAGACCGGGACGGTGGGGCTCGCCAGCGCGTCCAGGCCGTGCGCGGCGAGGAGTTCGGCGTACGCGGCCCGCATCGCGCGGCGCTCCGCGACCGCCGCCGCCAGCGCGGCGGGCCCCGGGTGTCCGGGGCCGGCGGGCAGGGCGCCGGCCTTCAGCAGCGCGCCGACGGCGGGGTCGCCCACCGCGTCCAGCACCTCCTCGGTGCTGAGCCCGGTGCCGTGGACCTCCAGGTAGCGGCCCATGGCGGCGGCGAACTCGCCGAGCACCAGCGGCATCCCGATCCGGGCGTCGTACCCGGCCAGCGGCGCCGTGTCCACCGGCACCCAGGTGGTCCGCCCGGCGGCCAGACGGTCGACGGCCGCCTCCCAGGCCTCCTCGACCGGGCCGTCCAGGTCCTCGGCGAACACCTGCCGGGGCAGTCCGAGCCGGAGCGGGCGGTCCAGGGGCGCCGCGCTCCCGGCCTCCCCGGTGACCAGCGCGTCCAGCGCGGCGAGCCGCTCCAGGGTGCGGGCGATCGGCCCCGGGGTGTCCCGGGTGGTGGACAGCGGTGTGACGCCGCCGGCGGGGTAGCGCCCGGCGCTGGGCCGCAGCCCGTAGACGCCGTTGAGCGCGGCCGGGACGGTGACCGACCCGCCGGTGTCGGTGCCGAGCCCCGCGTCCACGACGCCGGCGGCCACCGCGGCGGCCGTCCCGCCGCTGCTGCCGCCCGCGAACAGGGCCGGGTCGGCGGCGTTGCCGACGGCGCCGAAGGTGTGGTTGCGGGAGGTGGCGCCCATCGACAGCTCGTGCATGTTCGTCTTGCCCAGCACGATCGCCCCCGCCGTGCGCAGCGCGGCCACGACGGGCGCGTCGGTACGGGGCGTGAAGCCGGCGAGGGCGGGGGTGCCCGCCGTGTTGGGCAGGCCCGCGACATGGATGTTGTCCTTGACCACCAGGCACCAGCCGGCGCGCTCGCCCCGGGCGTCCCGGCGCTCCGCCTCGGCGAGCGCGCCCGCGGTGTCCAGGGTGATGAAGGCGTTGAGGTGCGCGGTGGCGGCGGCCCGGTCGAGCGCCGCCGAGACCGTGGTGCGGACGGGGCCGGATGCGGCCATGGGGGAGTCTCCTTCGCTGCGCTCCGGTCGGGACGTCCAGCCTCGGGCGCCGACGCGGTGACCGGGGCGGAGGCGCGGCCGCCGTGGCCCGTCCGGGTGATGTCGCCCGGACGGGCCACGCCCTCGGTCAGGCGGGGACCACCCGGTAGCTCAGCGCCGCCGCCGGGAGGTCGGACTGGGCCAGCGAGCCGGTCGCCCACGGGTGGGCGCCGGTGCAGCCGGCGCCGGTGTACAGCACCACCGAGGCGGCGCCGTCGACCACCTGCGCCGAGCGGACGGGCCCGGCCAGGGTGTGGCAGGTGCCGAGGTCGCCGAGGTCGACCACGGTCACCGCCCCCGTGCCGCCGGCGCCCGCGTAGAGGTACCCGCCCTCGTGCAGCGGGGGCCACCCGGCGGCGTGCGCCGCCCCGGCGCCGAGGCCGACCAGGACCGCCGCCGCGGCCGCTGTACGGAGTGTCGTCCGGAGGCTGACCATGCAGAACCACCTCTTCCCTTCCCGCAGGTGACGCGAGGCCCGGTGCGCACGGAGCGGCCGGGCCCTCGCCCCGGCCGAACCCGGCCGGTGGCAGCAGAGCCTGGCACGGCCGATCACGCGCCGGGGAGTGCGGAACCGGTCAAACACCCGGCTCGTCACCGCCTTGACAGGTGATGAATCGGGGCGCATCCTGAACCCGTCCGAGGTCTGGAGGATGGTCATGAGCAGCGAACGCACCGACGATCCCGCCGCCGAAGCGAGGCTCGCCCGCTTCGGCAGGCTCCCCGAGCGCATCCGCTTCGAGGACATGACCGAGGAGGTCCCGCCCGGCCCGGGCGACGGCCCGCGCGACACCTATCACCCCGACGGCGTCTTCCGCTTCTACAACTGCCTGGCCGCCGACTTCGGCCTCTAGCGGCCCCGCCGCCCGGGTGAACCGGCGGACCGGCGGAGCGGCGCGGCGGACCCCGGCGCGGCCGGGGGAGATGATCGCCGGGTTCACGGGTGCCCACGCCGCCGGAGGCGCACATGCGGATCCTGCTCGTCGCGAGCGCGTTCAACAGCCTCACCCAGCGGGTCCACGCCGAACTGCGGGACCGGCGCCACCCGGTGGAGGTCCACCTGGCCGGCGACGACGGGGCGCTGCGCACCGCGGTGCGGCGCTTCGCCCCGGACCTGGTGGTCGCGCCGATGCTCACCACGGCGTTGCCCCGCGACGTCTGGTCCACCGTCACCTGCCTGGTCGTGCACCCCGGCCCGCCGGGCGACCGGGGCCCGTCCGCCCTCGACTGGGCGATCCACGAGGGCGCGGACGTGTGGGGCGTGACGGTGCTCCAGGCCGACGAGGTGATGGACGCCGGCCCCGTCTGGGCCGCGACGCCCTGCCCGCTGCCGCCCGCCGCCAAGAGCGACCTCTACCGCAACGAGGTCTCCGACGCCGCCGTGGACGCGGTGCTGCGGGCCGTGCGGCGGTTCGCCTCCGGCACCTACACCCCCCGCCCGCAGCACGGCCCCGACTGGCGGGCGCTCGACCACACCCGGCCGTACCTGCGCCAGGAGGAGCGGCGGATCGACTGGGAGCGCGACACCACCGACACCGTGGTGCGCAAGCTCCGCGCCGCCGACTCCCGGCCCGGCGTGCTGGACCGGCTGCTCGGCGGCGAGTGGTACCTGCACGGCGGCCACCCCGAGCGGGCGCTGCGCGGACGCCCCGGCGAACTCCTGGCCACCCGGGCCGGGGCGCTGTGCCGGGCGACCGCCGACGGCGCGGTGTGGATCCCCGAGCTGCGCGCCCGCCGCGTCCCCGGCGGGCCCGCCACCTTCAAGCTGCCGGCCGTCACCGCCCTGGGCGAGGCGCTGCCCCGCCTGCCGGAGCTGCCCGCGCCGCTGATGCCGGCCGCCGGTGACCCCGGCTGGTCGGACCTCCGCTACACCGAGGACGGGCCGGTCGGCCTGCTGCGCTTCTCCTTCCCCGGCGGCGCGATGAGCACCGCCCACTGCCGCCGCCTGCTGGACGCCTACCGCTTCGCGCTGACCCGGCCGACCTCGGTGCTGGTGCTCGGCGGCGGCCGGGACTTCTTCTCCAACGGCATCCACCTCAACGTGATCGAGGCGGCCGCCGACCCGGCGGCCGAGTCCTGGGCCAACATCAACGCCATCGACGACCTGGTCGAGGCCGTCCTCACCACCACCGACCGCCTGGTGGTCGCCGCCCTCGGCGGGAACGCGGCGGCCGGCGGGGTGATGCTGGCGCTGGCCGCCGACGAGGTCTGGTGCCGCCGGGGCGCCGTGCTCAACCCGCACTACCGGCTGATGGGCCTGCACGGCTCGGAGTACTGGACGTACACCCTGCCGCGCCGGGTGGGCGCGGCGCAGGCCCGCCGGCTCACCGAACGGGCGCTGCCGGTGAGCGCCGCGGCCGCGCTGCGGACCGGGCTGGTCGACCGGGTCCTGCCCTGCGCCCCGCAGGAGTTCGGCGGCGAGGCCGCCCGGCTGGCCCGGCTGACCGCCGCCTCGCCGACGGTGCACGGCCGGATCGCCGCGAAGAAGGCCGCCCGCGAGGCCGACGAGCGCGCCAGGCCGCTCGCCGACCACCGGGCGGCGGAGCTGGCCGTGATGCACGCCCAGTTCTTCGACCCGCACGCGCCCTACCACGCGCTGCGCGCCGCGTTCGTCCGGAAGCTGCCCGCCCCCGCCGCGCGGGCGTGACCCGGACGGCCCAACCGGACGGCGGCCGTTCGGACGCCGTCCCCGTACGTCACCCGGCTGCGTGGACCGGCGGGACCCGCCGGAGGCTGTTATGACGGTTCTGAGCCATTCTGTCCGGCTCCCAGTTCCGAGGAGGCATCCTCATGGGTGCTGCAGCAACCAGCGCCACCACCGACACCGACGTGGTGCACATTCTCTGGATCAACGCGGGCCTGAGCTGCGACGGCGACTCGGTCGCGCTGACCGCGGCCATGCAGCCGAGCATCGAGGAGATCGTCACCGGTGCCCTGCCGGGCCTGCCGAAGGTCGCCGTGCACTGGCCGCTGATCGACTTCGAGTGCGGTCCGGTGCAGGGCGCCGACACCTTCGTCGAGTGGTTCTTCAAGGCGGACCGCGGCGAGCTCGACCCGTTCGTCCTGGTCATCGAGGGGTCCATCCCCAACGAGCGGATCAAGGCCGAGGGCTACTGGTGCGGCTTCGGCGACGACCCCGTCACCGGCCAGCCGATCACCACCAGCGAGTGGCTGGACCGCCTCGCCCCCAAGGCCACCGCGGTCGTCGCCATCGGCACCTGTGCCACGTACGGCGGCATCCACGCCATGGAGGGCAACCCGACCGGCGCCATGGGCGTGCCGGACTACCTCGGATGGGGGTGGAAGTCCAAGGCCGGCCTGCCGATCGTCTGCGTGCCCGGCTGCCCCATCCAGCCCGACAACTTCGCCGAGACCCTGACCTACTTGCTCTACCAGCTGGCCGGCTCCGCGCCGATGATCCCGCTGGACGACAAGCTGCGCCCCACCTGGCTGTTCGGCGCCACCGTGCACGAGGGCTGCGACCGCGGCGGCTACTACGAGCAGGGGCAGTTCGCCACCGACTACGGCACCCCGGAGTGTCTGGTGCGGCTCGGCTGCTGGGGCCCGGTGGTCAAGTGCAACGTCACCAAGCGCGGCTGGATCAACGGCATCGGCGGCTGCCCCAACGTCGGCGGCATCTGCATCGCCTGCACCATGCCCGGCTTCCCCGACAAGTTCATGCCGTTCATGGACCCGCCGCCCGGCTCGACGGTCTCGACCCGGGTCAGCCGGACGTACGGCTCGGTGATCCGCCGGCTGCGCGCGATCACCCTCAGGACGGTCGACAAGGAACCCCGGTGGCGCCACAGCGGGCACACCCTGACCACCGGGTACCGACCGCCGCAGTGACCGGACGGGCCGCCGCGCCCCGGGCGCGGCGGCCCCGCCGTCCATCCCCCCTCCCGTCTCCAGAAGGGCACGACAGACACGATGACAGCGACGAGCAGGGCGGCCGGGGACGGCAACGGCCTGGTGGAGATGTCCTGGGACCCGATCACCCGGATCGTGGGCAGCCTGGGCATCCACACGAAGATCGACTTCAAGCAGAAGAAGGTCGCGGAGTGCTACAGCACCTCCTCGGTCTTCCGCGGCTACAGCGTCTTCATGCGGGGCAAGGACCCCCGCGACGCCCACTTCATCACCAGCCGGATCTGCGGCATCTGCGGCGACAACCACGCCACCTGTTCGGTCTACACGCAGAACATGGCGTACGGCGTGAAGCCCCCGCACCTCGGCGAGTGGATCATCAACCTCGGCGAGGCCGCCGAGTACATGTTCGACCACAACATCTTCCAGGAGAACCTGGTCGGGGTGGACTACTGCGAGAAGATGGTCCGCGAGACCAACCCCGGCGTGCTGGAGCGCGCCGAGCGCACCGAGGCCCCGCACGCCGGAGACCACGGCTACCGGACGATCGCCGACATCATGCGCTCGCTCAACCCGATCGAGGGCGAGTTCTACCGCGAGGCGCTCCAGGTCAGCCGCTACACCCGGGAGATGTTCTGCCTGATGGAGGGCCGCCATGTGCACCCCTCCACGCTCTACCCGGGCGGGGTCGGCACGGTGGCCACCGTCCAGCTGTTCACCGACTACCTGACCCGGCTGATGCGCTACGTGGAGTTCATGAAGAAGGTGGTGCCGCTCCACGACGACCTCTTCGACTTCTTCTACGAGGCGCTGCCGGGTTACGAGGAGGTCGGCCGCCGGCGCGTCCTGCTCGGCTGCTGGGGCAGCCTCAACGACCCCGACCACTGCGACTTCACCTACCGCAACATGACCGACTGGGGCCGGCGGATGTTCGTCACCCCCGGCGTCGTGGTCGACGGCAAGCTGGTCACCAACGACCTCACCCGGATCAACCTCGGCATCCGCATCCTGCTCGGCAGCTCCTACTACCAGGACTGGGAGGGCCAGGAGCTGTTCGTCACCCACGACCCGCTCGGCAACCCGGTCGACCCCCGCCACCCCTGGAACCAGCACACCATCCCCGCCCCGCAGAAGCGCGACTTCGACGACAAGTACAGCTGGGTGATGTCCCCGCGCTGGTTCGACGGCACCGACCACCTCGCCCTCGACACCGGCGGCGGCCCGCTCGCCCGGCTGTGGTCCACCGCCCTGTCCGGGCTGGTCGACATCGGCTACGTCAAGGCCACCGGGACCAGCGTGCGGATCAACCTGCCGCGCTCGATGACCAAGCCGGAGACCACCTTCGAGTGGAAGATCCCGCAGTGGAGCAACGCCCTCGAACGCAACCGCGCCCGCACCTACTTCCAGGCCTACGCGGCCGCCTGCGCCCTGCACTTCGCCGAGAAGGCGCTGGCGGAGGTGCGGGCCGGGCGCTGCCAGACCTGGGAGCGCTTCGAGGTGCCGGACGAGTCCATCGGCTGCGGCTTCACCGAGGCCGTGCGCGGCGTGCTGTCGCACCACATGGTGATCCGGGACGGCAAGATCGCCAACTACCACCCCTACCCGCCCACCCCGTGGAACGCCAGCGTGCGCGACAGCCTCGGCACCCCCGGGCCCTACGAGGACGCCGTGCAGAACACGCCGATCTTCGAGGAGAACCCGCCGGACGACTTCAAGGGCATCGACATCATGCGGGCCGTCCGCAGCTTCGACCCCTGCCTGCCCTGCGGCGTGCACATGTACGTCGGCGGCGGACGGACCGTGCAGCAGATGCACGTGCCCACCGGCCTGAGCGGGCTCACCGCATGACGGCGGAACAGACCGGGCTGCGCGTCCAGGAGGCCCTGGACCGGCTCGACGGGCTCGACGGGCTCGGCGGCGACGGCGCGGCCCAGCAGGCCGGCGAGCAACTGGTGCGCGACCTCATGGACTTCTACCACGACGGCCTCGCCCGGATCGTCGGAGCGCTGCCGGCGCCCGCCCTCGCCGCGCTGCTGGACGACCCGGCGGTGGCCGCCCTGCTGGTCCTGCACGAGCTGCACCCCGAGGACACCGCCGCCCGGATCCACCGGGCGCTCGCCGCGCTGCCCGAACCGGTCGAGCAGGCCGGCTTCGACCCGGCCACCGGCACCGTCCGGCTGCGCCGCACCCGGGCCGGCTGCGGCTGCTCCGAGGAGGACATCGAGGCCGCCCTCGCCTGTCACGCGCCCGAGGTGACGGCCGTGGTGTTCGAACGCGGGCCCCAGCTGCTGCAGATCGGCACCCGCCCGGGCGCCCCGGCGGAGGCCGCCCGGTGAGCACCCGTCAACTCTCCCGGCCCGGCACCGCCCTGCTGCGCCGGCTGCGCGAGCCCGTACCGCCGCAGCCGGAGCGCTGCGCCTTCTGCGGCCAGGGCGTCCCCCCGGCGCACCGGCACCTGGTGGACACCGAGGAGCAGACCCTCACCTGCGTCTGCACCGCCTGCGGACTGCTGTTCCGCGACCCGGGCGCGGCCGGCGGCCGCTACCGCCACGTCCCCGACCGCCACCTCACCGACCCCGACCCCGACCCCGGCCACCGGATCGGCGAGCAGGCCTGGACGGCTCTCGGCATCCCGGTCGGCACCGCCTTCCTCTTCCGCAACGCCCGGCAGGACCGGCTCGTCCTGCTCTACCCCGGCCCCGGCGGGGCCACCGAGAGCGAACCCGACGAGGCCGCCTGGCAGCGCGCCCTCGGCGGCAGCCGGCTCGCCGCCGCCCTGGAACCCGACGTCGAGGCGCTGCTGCTGCGCCGCACCGACACCGGGATCCACTGCCTGCTGGTGCCGATCGACGCCTGCTACGAACTGGTCGGCCGGCTGCGGCGCTGCTGGAAGGGGTTCGACGGCGGCGCCGAGGCCAGGGCCGAGGTCGACGCCTTCTTCGCCCGGCTCGCCGAACGGGCCCGGCCGCTGCGAGAGGACGGACCCCGGTGACCCCGCTGGCCTTCTCCTGCACCGCCGTCCGGGCCGCCGAGCACGCCGCCGGGCCCACCCTGCTCTTCCGGCTGCGGATCACCGCGCCGCCCGAGGCCCGGGTGCACGCCCTGGCGCTCCGCTGCCAGCTGCGCATCGAACCCGCCCGGCGCGGCTACGACGAGGCGGAGGCCGGGCGGCTCACCGACCTGTTCGGCGAGCGGGCCCGCTGGGGCACCACCCTCCACCCGGTCGAGTTCGCCCAGGTGCCGCTGATGGTCCCCGGCTTCACCGGCGAGACCGAGCTGGACCTGCCCGTCCCCTGCACCTTCGACCAGGACGTCGCCGCCCCCCGCTACCTGCGGGCGCTGGACGGCGGCGACGTCCCGCTGCTGCTGCTGTTCTCCGGCACCGCCTTCGCCGGCCCCGGCGGCTTCCAGGTCTCCCCGGTGCCCTGGGACCGGGAGGCGACGGTGCGGATGCCGGTGCGGGTGTGGCGGGAGGCGATCGACCGGCACTTCCCCGGCTGCGGCTGGCTGCGGCTGCCCGAGGAGCTGATGGACGCGCTGCTGGCCTACCGCTCGCGCCGCGCCCTGCCGTCCTGGGAGGCGACCGTGCGCGAGCTGCTGGCCGGCGCCGCGGTCGGGGAGGCGGCCCGGTGACCGCCACCGCCCGCACCGGCCGCACCGCCTTCACCCCCGAGGTCGGGGCCGGGTTCGCCCACGCCCGCCAGATCGCCGACGCCGTCCTGTTCGAGGGCTATGTGCTCTACCCCTACCGGGCCTCGGCCGCCAAGAACCGGCTGCGCTGGCAGTTCGGCGTGCTCGTCCCGCCCGGCTACGGCGCCGACCGCGGCGAGCACTTCCACCAGCGCACCGAATGCCTGATGGAGCCGCGCCCCGGCGACCGGCTGGCCGTCGAACTGCGCTTCCTGCGGGCGCGGAGGCGCACCGTCGAACGGGCCCTGCCCGGCGGCGGCTTCCAGGAGGTCGACGAACTGGAACTCGCCGACCGGGTCCTGGTGCCCTGGGACGAGGGCGTCGAGGACAGCGTCGAACTGGTCGTCCCCGTCGAGGAGCTGGCCGACGAGCTGGTGCGGCCGTTCCACCTCCCGGCCGGCCGGGAGGTGGAGCCGCTGCGCGCGGACGGCGCCCCCGTCGGCCGGCTGCTGCGCCGCTGGGAGCGGACCGACGGCCTGCTGCGGCTGAGCGCCCGCGAGGTGCCCGGCCCGTACGGGGTGCGGCTGCTGACCGCCGTGGTGGAGAACACCACCGACTGGACGCCGGGGCCGGACGACGGGCGGGACACCGCACTGGCGCGCTCGCTGGTCTCGGCGCACCTGCTGCTCGGGCTCGACCGCGGCTCCTTCCTCTCGCCGACCGACCCGCCCGAGTGGGCCCGGGGCGCCGCCGCGGAGTGCCGCAACGAGCACACCTGGCCGGTGCTGGCCGGCCCGCCCGGCCGCGACCGGGTGGTGCTCTCCTCGCCGATCATCCTGGAGGACCACCCGGCGATCGCCCCCGAGAGCCCCGGCGCGCTCTACGACGCCACCGAGATCGACGAGATCCTCGCCCTGCGCACCGCCGCCCTGACGGACCGCGAGAAGCGCGAGGCCCGGGGCACCGACGAGCGGGCCGGCGCGGTGATCGACCTCGCCGACTCGATGCCCCCGGAGGTGCTGGAGCGGCTGCACGGCGCCGTCCGGGGCCTGCGCGAGATCACCGGCAACGCGCCCGGGCAGCCCTGGTGGGACCCGGGCGACGACCCCGAGGTGGACCCGGAGCACGACCGGGTGCTGGTCGACGGCCGCGAGGTCGGCGCCGGCAGCCGGGTCCTGCTGCGCCCCGGCCGGCGGCGCACCGACGCCCAGGACCTCTTCCTGGACGGCCGCACCGCCGTGGTGGAGGCCGTGCTGCACGACGTCGACGGCGCGGTGCACCTGGCGGTCACCCTGGAGGACGACCCGGGCGCCGACCTCTGGCGCGCCCAGGGCCGCTACCGCTACTTCCAGCCGGACGAGATCACCCCGTTGGAGGGCCCGTGACGGACGGAAAGGTACTGGTCGCCGGGGTCGGCAACATCTTCCTCGGCGACGACGGCTTCGGGGTGGAGACGGTGCGCCGGCTGCGGGAGCACCCGCTGCCGGCCGACGTCGAACTGCTCGACGTCGGCGTGCGCGGCGTCCACCTGGCGTACCGGCTCCTCGACGGCTACCGGATGCTGGTGCTCGTCGACGCCACCGCCCGGGGCGGCGAACCGGGCACCGTCTACCTCATCGAGGCGGACACCGGACCGGTGGCGGCGCCGGTGCTGGACGGGCACCGGATGGGCCCGGACGCCGTGCTCGCGCTGCTCGGCACGCTGGCCGCCGGGACGGGCGGCTCGCCGCCCGGCCGGGTCCTCGTGGTGGGGTGCGAGCCGGAGTCGCTGGAGGAGGGGATCGGACTGAGCGCACCGGTGGCCGCCGCCGTCGAGGAGGCGGTCCGGATGGTCCTGCGGACCGTCGGTGCGCGCCCGCAAGCCAACAGAGAGGCCTCATCATGCTGAAGTACCTGCGGCGCGTGGTCGTGCTGACCGTGCTCGTGGCGGTGATCTGGCAGAACCTGGACGACATCAAGCGCTATCTGCGCATCCGCCGGATGTGAGCGGGGCGTTGGTGCGTCCGGTGTAGTCCCGGGCGCGGCGGCGGCGCGGCTGCGGACCGCTGCCGCCGCCGCGGTCTGTAATGGGGCCTGTCGCCGCCAGCCGGGAACGGGGCCCCATGCACGAGATGTCGATCGCCACGGCCGTCGTCGAGCAGGTGGACGCCGCGGCGCGCCGGCACGGGGCGGACGCGGTCGCCCGGGTGCGCCTGCAGATCGGCGAGCTGGCCGGGGTGGTGCCCGCGGCCCTCGACTTCTGCTTCGAACTGGCCTGCGCCGGAACGCTGGTGGCGGGCGCCGTGCTGGAGACCGAGGCGGTGCCGGCCCGGGCCAGGTGTGAGCCGTGCGCGGTCGAGTGGGCCGTCGGCATGCCGCCCGACCTCGGCTGCCCGCACTGCGCCGGCGGCCGGGTCGAACTGCTGGCGGGCCGCGAACTGCAGATCCTCGGCGTCGAGTGGGCCGGGCGCCCGCCCGGCGCCGGTACCGGTGCCGGACAGGAAGGCTGAACCCATGTGTCGCACGGTGGAACTCCGGCAGGCGGTCCTCGCCCGGAACGACGACGGGGCCCGCGCACTGCGCGCCCGGCTGCTCGCCCGCGGCACCGTCGCGGTCAACCTGCTGTCCAGCCCGGGCAGCGGGAAGACGGCGCTGCTGGAGGCCGAACTCGGGCTGGCCCGGGAGCGCGGGATCGCCGTCGCGGCGCTCACCGCCGACCTCGCGACCGAGAACGACGCGGTGCGGCTGGCCCGTTCGGGCGTGCCGGTGAAGCAGGTGCTCACCGACGGACTGTGCCACCTGGAGACGGAGATGCTCAGCGGGCAGCTGGACGGCTGGCTCCCGGACGGGACCGGACTGCTGTTCGTGGAGAACGTCGGCAACCTGGTCTGCCCGGCCTCCTACGACCTCGGGGAGTCGCTGCGGGTGGTGCTCGCCTCGGTCACCGAGGGGGAGGACAAGCCGCTGAAGTACCCGACGGCGTTCGGGCTCGCCAACCTGGTGCTGGTGACCAAGGCCGACCTGGCGGCGGCGGTGGAGTTCGACGAGGCCGCGTTCCTGGCGAGCGTCGCCCGGGTCAACCCGGGGGTGGAGGTGGTGTTCACCTCGGCGCGGACCGGGCAGGGGGCGGGGGAGCTGCTGGAGCGGGCCCTCGCGGTGCTGGAGGGCGCCGAGGTCCACCGGCCGGTGATGGCGGGCGCGCCGCAGCACGGGCACGGGCACTCCCACGGGCACTCGCACGGGCACGCGGCCGCGGAGCGGTCGTGACGGCAGGTCCGGCGGCGGCCGGCCCGGTTCGCCGCAGGGTGGCCGTCAGCGGGGTCGTCCAGGGCGTCGGCTTCCGGCCCTTCGTCTACGCGCTCGCCACCGAGCTGGGCCTCGCCGGCAGCGTCACCAACACCGGCGAGGGCGTGCTGGCCGAGGTCGAGGGCGGGCCGGAGGAGGTCGAGGCGTTCTGCCGCCGGATCGCCGGCGACGCGCCGCCGCTCGCCCTGGTCGCCGCCGTGGAGCACGCGCCGCTGCCGCCCACCGGCGCCCGCGGCTTCGCCATCGCACCGTCCCGGCACGGCGGCCCGCGCCGGACCCTGGTGCCGCCGGACACCGCCACCTGCGCCGACTGCCTCGCCGAACTCGCCGACCCGGCCGACCGCCGCCACCGGCATCCGTTCATCAGCTGCACCAACTGCGGACCGCGCCACACCATCGTCACCGGGCTGCCCTACGACCGCGCCAACACCACCATGGCCGGCTTCCCGCTCTGCCCGGACTGCGCCCGGGAGTACACGGACCCGGCCGACCGGCGCTTCCACGCCCAGCCGGTCAGCTGCCACGCCTGCGGGCCCCGGCTCGCCCTCGCCGTCCCGGGCCGACCGGCCGTCGAGCGCGAGGCGGCCCTCGACGGGGCCCGCCGGCTGCTGCGCGAAGGGGCGGTCCTCGCCGTCAAGGGCATCGGCGGGTACCACCTGGCCTGCGACGCGCGCAACGCCGGGAGCGTCGACCGGCTGCGCCGGCGGAAGCGCCGCGGCGCCAAGCCCTTCGCCCTGATGGCCCGGGACCTCGCGGAGCTCGCCGCGCTGGTGCGGGTCGGCCCGGTCGAGGAGGAGCTGCTCACCGGCCCCGCCCGGCCGATCGTGCTGCTGCGCCGCTCCGGCCCGGGCCTCGACGCGGTGGCGCCCGGCAGCCCCGACCTCGGGGTGATGCTGCCGTACACCCCGCTGCACCACCTGCTGCTCGCCCCGCCCGGGCCCGGGCTGCTGGTGATGACCAGCGCCAACCTGTCCGGCGAGCCCATCGTGACGGACGACCGGGAGGCCCTCGACCGGCTCGCCCCGCTGGTCGACGGCTGGCTGACCCACGACCGGGCGATCCACGTCCCCTGCGAGGACTCGGTGGTGCGGGTGGTCGACGGGGAGCAGCTTCCGCTGCGCCGCTCGCGCGGCCACGCGCCGCTGCCGGTGCCGCTCCCCGTGCCGGTGCGGCCCGCGCTGGCCGCCGGCGGGGACCTCAAGAACGCCTTCGCGCTGGCGGAGGGCGGCTACGCCTGGCTGTCCGGCCACATCGGGGACATGGACGACCTCGCCACCCTGGGCGCCTTCGACCGCGCGGTGGCCCAGCTGGGGGCGGTCACCGAGGTCCGGCCGGAGGTAGTGGTGGTGGACCGCCACCCCGGCTACCGGTCCGCCCGGCACGCCCGGCGCACCGTCCCGGCGGCGGAGGTGCGCACCGTGCAGCACCATCACGCGCACATCGCCTCGGCCATGGCGGAGCACGGCCTCGACGGACGGCGCCCCGTCATCGGCGTCGCCTTCGACGGCACCGGCTACGGCGACGACGGCGCGGTGTGGGGCGGCGAGGTGCTGCTCGCCGACTACGACGGCTTCCGCCGCTTCGGGCGCCTGGCGTACGTGCCGCTGCCGGGCGGCGACGCGGCGGTGCGGCGCCCGTACCGGACGGCGCTCGCCCACCTGTGGGCGGCGGGCCTGCCGTGGACCGCCGACCTGCCCGCCGTCCGGGCCTGTCCGGGAGACGAACGCAGGGTTCTGAGAAGGCAGTTGGAGCGCTCGCTGAACTGCGTGCCGACCTCCAGCATGGGCCGGCTGTTCGACGCGGTGTCCGCGCTGGCGGGGGTCTGCCCGCTGGCCGGTTACGAGGCGCAGGCGGCGGTCGAGCTGGAGGCGGCCGCCGTGGAGCACGGCCCGGCCGACGGGTACGCCTTCGCGCTCCGCCGCGAGGACGGCGTGCTGGTCGGCGACCCCGGGCCGGTGCTGGCGGCGGTGGTCGCGGACCTCGCCGCCGGGGCGCCGGCCGGCCTGGTCGCCGCCCGCTTCCACGCCGCGGTGGCCGGCCTGGTCCGCGCGCTGTGCCGGGCCGCCCGCGCGGACAGCGGTCTGGAGACGGTCGCGCTGACCGGCGGGGTCTTCGCCAACGCGCTGCTCTCCGCCGACTGCGGGCAGGGCCTGCGGGCCGACGGCTTCACGGTGCTGCGGCACCGCCGGGTGCCCCCCAATGACGGCGGGCTGGCGCTCGGCCAGCTGATGGTGGCCGCCCGGGCCGGCGGCCCGGGCGCCGGTTGAGAGGAGAGGGCGGATGTGCCTGGCGGTGCCCGGCAGGGTGATGGAGATCGAGGATCGGGACGGGACGCGGATGGCGGTGGTCGACTTCGGCGGCGTCGTCAAGGACGTCTGTCTGGAGTACCTGCCCGATCTGGCGGTGGGTGAGTACGCCATCGTGCACGTGGGGTTCGCCCTGCAGCGGCTGGACGAGGAGTCGGCCCGGCGGACCCTCGACCTCTTCGCCGAACTCGGCCTGTTGCAGGAGGAGTTCGGTGACCCGTGGGAGGCGGCGGCCGGGCCGGCCGGAACGGAGGAGTGGAATTGAGGTACCTGGAGGAGTTCCAGAACCCGGAGTTGGCGGGCGGGCTGCTCGCCGACATCCGGGCCGCGGTGACCAGGCCGTGGGCGCTGATGGAGGTGTGCGGCGGGCAGACGCACAGCATCATCCGGCACGGCATCGACCAACTGCTGCCCGAAGGGGTGGAGTTGATCCACGGGCCGGGCTGCCCGGTGTGCGTGACGCCGCTGGAGGTGATCGACCGGGCGCTGGCGATCGCCGCCCGGCCCGGGGTGATCTTCTGCTCCTTCGGCGACATGCTGCGGGTGCCGGGCACCGACCGCGACCTGTTCCGGGTGCGGGGGGAGGGCGGGGACGTGCGGGTGGTCTACTCGCCGCTGGACGCGCTGCGGATCGCCAGGGAGAACCCGGACCGCGAGGTGGTGTTCTTCGGCATCGGCTTCGAGACCACCGCGCCGCCGAACGCGATGGCCGTCCACCAGGCCAGGAAGCAGGGCGTGCGCAACTTCAGCATGCTGGTCTCGCACGTCCGGGTGCCCCCGGCCGTCGAGGCCATCATGAACGCGCCGGACTGCCGGGTGCAGGCCTTCCTCGCGGCCGGACACGTGTGCAGTGTGATGGGTGTCGAGGAGTACCCCGCGCTGGCCGAGCGCCACCGGGTGCCGATCGTGGTCACCGGCTTCGAGCCGCTGGACATCCTGGAGGGGATCCGGCGCACCGTACGGCAGTTGGAGCGCGGCGAGCACACCGTCGACAACGCGTACCCGCGGGCCGTGCGGCCGGAGGGCAACCCGGCGGCCCGGGCCATGCTGGCGGACGTCTTCGAGGTGACCGACCGGGCCTGGCGGGGGATCGGCGTCATCCCGAGGAGCGGCTGGCGGCTCTCGCCGCGCTACCGCGACCACGACGCCGAGTACCGCTTCGACGTCTCCGGGATCACCACCCGCGAGCCGGCGGCGTGCCGCAGCGGCGAGGTGCTGCAGGGGCTGCTCAAGCCGAACCAGTGCGAGGCCTTCGGCACCGTCTGCACCCCGCGCACCCCGCTCGGCGCCACCATGGTGTCCAGCGAGGGGGCCTGCGCCGCGTACTACCTCTACCGGCGGCTGGGCGCGCCGGGCACACCGGACGCTTCGCGGGAGGCGAGCCCCGTTGGCTGACACCGAGACCCTGACCGAACAGGCCCTGACCGAACAGGCCCCGGCCGAACGGGCCCCGGCCGCGCCGGACTTCTCCGGCTGGAGCTGTCCGCTGCCGCTGCGCGACCACCCCCGGGTGGTGATGGGGCACGGCGGCGGCGGGGCGATGTCCGCCGAGCTGGTGGCGGGCCTGTTCGCCCCGGCCTACGGCGGCCGGACCCTGGCCGGCCTGGCGGACTCCGCGGTGCTGGAACTCGGCGGCGCCCGGCTGGCGTTCTCCACCGACTCCTACGTGGTGCGGCCGCTGTTCTTCCCCGGCGGCAGCATCGGCGACCTCGCCGTCAACGGGACGGTCAACGACCTCGCCATGAGCGGGGCGCGGCCCGCCTACCTCTCCTGCGGCTTCATCCTGGAGGAGGGGGTGGAGATGGCGGTGGTGGACCGGGTGGCGAAGGCCCTGGGCGCCGCCGCCAGGGCGGCCGGGGTGGAGGTGGTCACCGGGGACACCAAGGTGGTCGAGGCGGGGCGCGGCGACGGCGTCTACCTGAACACCGCGGGCATCGGGCTGGTCCCGGCGGGTGTGGACATCGCGCCCGGGCGGGCGGTGCCGGGCGATGTGGTGATCGTCAGCGGGGACATCGGGCTGCACGGTGTCGCGATCATGAGCGTCCGGGAGGGCCTGGAGTTCGGGGTCGCGATCGAGAGCGACTGCGCGGCGCTCGGCGGGCTGGTCGAGGCGATGCTCGCCGTCACCCCCGACCTGCATGTGCTGCGCGACCCCACCCGGGGCGGGCTGGGCGCGGCGCTCAACGAGATCGCGGCGGCGGCCGGCGTCGGCGTGGTGGTGAGCGAGCGCTCCGTCCCGGTGCCGCCCGAGGTGGCCAATGCCTGTGCCGTGCTGGGCCTCGACCCGATGTACGTCGCCAACGAGGGCAAGCTGGTCGCCTTCGTGCCGCGCGGGGAGGCGGAGGCGGTGCTCGCCGCGATGCGGGCACACCCGCTGGGTGCGGGCGCGGCGGTGATCGGCGAGTGCGTGGCCGGGCACCCCGGCATGGTCGTCGCCCGGACGGCGTTCGGCGGCACCCGGGTGGTCGACCTGCCGATGGGGGAGCAGCTGCCGAGGATCTGTTAGCCCTTGGCGCGCACTGGGCCCCGGCGGACGGGAGGGTCGTCCGCCGGGGCCCGGCCGCGTCCGGTCGCCCACGAACTCCGGTCGGGGTAGCGTCACCGGTGGTCACCGGGCCGTCGCGGACCGCATGCCCGGGACGGGCGCGGGCGAGGCCCCGCGGTGGCCCCGCCGTTCCACGCGCCGACCCGACAGGAGCGATCCACCGTGGCCCTACCCACCACCTTCGACCAGCGCGCCACCGAGTTCAGCCTCCCGCTCGCCTACAACCTGGCCAAGGCCGCCGACCTCGCCTACAAGGACGAGGCCACGATCGAGGCGCAGGCCCGCGACTGGGGCTTCGACACCGTGCGCCACCACCACACCCGCTTCACCCCGCCGTTCCCGCTGCAGGACACCCAGGCCTACACCATGGCCGGCGAGCACATGATCGTCACCGCCTTCCGCGGCACCGAGGCCCAGCAGATCCGCGACTGGCTGACCGACAGCACCACCCCGCCGTGGCCCGGCCCCGCCCGCACCGGCTACGTCCACCACGGCTTCGCCGAGGCCCTGGAATCCGTCTTCCCCGACGTCGCCAAGACCCTCGCGGACCTGCGGACCGGCGGGCAGAGCGTCTGGTTCACCGGCCACAGCCTCGGCGGGGCCCTCGCCATGCTGACCGCCGCCCGGCTGAGCCTGGAGGACCCCCGGCTGCGGGCCGACGGCGTCTACACCTTCGGCCAGCCCCGGACCTGCGACCGGCTGCTCGCCGCCGCCTACGACAAGGGCCTGCAGGGGCGCACCCACCGCTTCGTCCACGACAACGACATCGTGCCGCAGCTGCCCCCGGAGCCGGCCTTCACCCATGTGGAGACGCTGCACCGGATCGACTCCGCGGGCCGGGTCCGGGAGCGGGCCGGGCTGGTCGCCGGGCTGGCCGACCACGCCAAGGGCCTGGGCGCGGCCGCGTTCTCCCCGGACGGCGAGGGCATCCGCGACCATCTGATGCGCAACTACCTCGCCGCCCTGGAGAAGGCCCTCGGCTGACCGCGCCGGGACGACCCGGCGGCCCCGGGTCTCAGGAGCTGCGGCCGACCGGGTCGGACTCGCCGGCCGAGAGGCCGGGGAGTCCGTCGATGCTGGCGCGGTTGTGGGCGGCCCGGTAGGCGCGGGTCTCCTGGACGTCGTGGCGGGCCGCCCAGCGGTCGAGCGTGCTGCGCTCCTCGATGAGCGACATCCGGGGGACGCCCCAGCCGCAGGAGTCCGAGATCCGGTCGCAGTGCACCACGATGATCGACCGCACGCCCGGGTGCGGTCCGAACTTGGCCAGCAGTTCCGGGAATTCGGGTTCGTGCAGGGTGACGACGCGCCCGGTCCCGTAGAGCCGGACGATGATCGCCCGGCGGTCGAAGCCGCAGAACATCACGGTGATCCGGCCGTTGTCGCGGACGTGGGCGACGGTCTCGATGCCGCTTCCGTCCAGGTCGAGATAGGCCACCGTGGTGTCGTCGAGCACCGTGAAGGTGTCGGCGTACCCCTTGGGCGAGACGTTGACGCGGCCGCCCTCGGAGGGCGCGGTCGCCACGAAGAACATCGGCTGCTGCTCGATGAACGCCCGGGTCTGGGCGTCCAGTCGCTGGTAGACATTCCCCATGCCACGAACCCATCGTCGATATTCCGGCAGGATGGTGCCGGGGGAGTCCGCGGTCGCCGGAGCCGTCGCTCCGGGGTGTCCGTCCAGGCGTCATTGCCGAGAAGGCGCGTGAAATCCGCGCAGTGAAATCCCCCGATTTCCAGTGGCCCCTGGGAATGCTGCGGGAACGGCATGCCGCCATTCCCGTCCCGAGCCCCGGTCAGCATGCCAGCCGACCGTGGGGCGGGCAACCCCGATCGGTGCGGGATCTCGAATCCTGAGACCCTGAGGTGTGGTCAAGTCGGGCAAGTCGTGCCAGATTTGGTGCAGTCACGCCTGATCAGCGCAAGGGCGGGCGAAGCCGGGGGATCGGACCGCCGGGCGGGCGGGTGACGCCGCCCGGCGGCCTATTTGGTCTAGACAACCGATCGCAGGGCTTGCTAGCTTCGCATTTGTTGATCACCGGAACGAGCCCGCCGATGCGTGGACTTCGGACTTTCACATCCGCTCCTCGGAACATCGGGGCCGGCCGCTTCTTCCGTCGATTTCGCCGTACGTCTCCACGCGGGATGGGGCCTGAATTCGGGGTGTTCAGATGTCTGTTCGCGAATCTCGCGCCGTATCCGTGCGCTTCGCCGGCCTCCGGGCCGGTTCGGCGCCGCTGAGCTGGGGGCAGCATGCGATCTGGAAGTCCATCAAATGGCTTGGCGCACAGGCCCATTACTTCAACATCCCGCGCACCCTGGCGGTCCCCGCGGGGTGCTCGACGGACCAGGTCGTCGACGCCGTCTGGCGGTTGATCGACCGTCACGAGGCGCTGCGCACCACCTTCTCCGAGACGCCGGACGGGCCGGTGCAGACCGTGGCCGGCGACGGCGCGGCCGAGGTGGCCGTGTTCACCGCCGAGCGGCCGGTCCCGCCCGAGGAGGCGGCCGCGCTGGCCCAGCGGCTCGCCGACCGGCCCTTCGACCACGCCACCGGGTTCGGCATGCGCTACGCGGTGGTGACGGTCGACGGGGCGCCGAGCTGGCTGCTCCTGGTGGTCTCCCACCAGTGCACCGACTTCTACGGCATCCGGCTCCTGGAGGCCGAGTTGCGGACCCTGCTGGCCGGCGGGGAGCCCGACCCGGTCGACTGGTACCCGCTGGACCAGGCCCGCTTCCAGCAGGAGGGCGAGGGCGCGGCGCGCGGCCGGGCCTCGCTGGACTTCTGGCGCCGGACGCTGACCCGGGTGCCGCGCTCGCACTTCGACTTCGCGCCGGCCGGGACCGACCCGGAGGACCCCGAGCGGTTCGTCCGGCTCCGGCTGGACTCACCGGCCGGCGCGGTGGCCGCCGACCTGCTCGCCACCCGGTGCCAGGTCAGCACCAGCACCGTGCTGCTGACCGCCGCGGCGGCCGTGATCGCGGCCTACTCGGGGCACGACACGGCCGTGCTGCAGCTGATCGCCGGCAACCGGAACGAGCCCCGGCTGCGCGCCATGGTGGGCGCCCAGACCGAGAACGCGCTGTTCGTGCTCAAGCTGGCGGACGGCACCTTCGAGGACGCGGTGCGCCGCTGCTTCCTGCCCGGCATGTCGGCCTACCGGTTCGGCGAGTACCACCCGCCGTCCATGGACGCCGTGCACGACGAGGTCCGGCTGCACCGGGGCGTCGGACTCGACCTGTCGTCCTTCTTCAACGACGTGCGGATGAACGACCGCTGGGAGTCGCTGCCGCCGACCGACGGGTCGGCCGAGCAGCTCGCCGAGCTGGCGCGGCGCAGCACCGTCTCCTTCATCGGGGCCTGGCCGCGGCAGGACGCCAAGTACTTCGTCCACGTCCAGTACATGCCCGACACCCTGCACCTGTTCCTGATGGCGGACACCGCCTACCTGCCCCGGCCGGTCGTCGAACGGCTGCTGCGGGCGATGGAGGACCTGCTGGTCCGCAGCGTGCACGGCGAGGTCGCGGTCCGCGAGGCGGCCGGACCGGAGCGCGCCCACCGGCCGGAGGGCTGGGCCTTCGCCGACGCCTGCTGGTTCGACCCGGCCGAGACCGGCCGGCTGGTCTCGGCGGCCGCCGACGGCGCGCCGGTGCGGGTCGCCGTGACGCAGGACGGCCCGGCCCGGCTGGTGGCGGACCTGACCGCCACCGGGCCGGCGGTCGACCTGGCAGCCCTGCACCGGGCGGTGGTCGCGCTCGTCGACGGCCGCACCGATGTCGTCGCCCCCCACCACTACCGCGTGTTCACCCCCTCCGGCGAGCTGCTCGCCGAGGGCTCGGGCCGTCCGTAGCCGGGCCCCTCGTAGCCGTGCCCCGCACCGCCGGGGCACCGGCGCCCCATGACCGACCAGCGGAGAGAGGCCACCACCCATGACCACTGCCACGATCTGGGACCGCGAGGTCCAGGCGGCCGTCGACCGGCTCACCCGGGCGGCCGAGAACGAGTACTACAACCCCTACAAGACCTTCGACTGGCCCGAGGCCATCGAGCCCGGCGCCAAGTGGCTCAGCGACGACCTGCTGAGCGTCCACGGCACCGGCCTGGAGGGCGAACTGACGCCGGAGCAGCTCCGGCTGCTGGGCAAGTGGGAGAGCATCAACTTCTACAGCCTCAACGTGCACGGCATCCGGGAGCTGATCCTGGAGGTGGTCAACCGCATCCACATGCCCGGCTACGAGATCCCCACCCGGTTCTTCCACCACTTCGTGGGCGAGGAGAACGAGCACATGTGGTTCTTCGCCGAGTTCTGCCTGCGCTACGGCGGCCGGATCTTCCCCGACCTCACCATGGCGTTCCCGCGCCAGGAGTTCTCGGCGGAGTTCGAGAACTTCATCGTGTTCAGCCGGATCCTGGTCTTCGAGCAGATCGTCGACCACTTCAACAGCCGGATGGCGGCCGACCCGACGCTGCCGGAGACCATCCGGGCGATCAACCGGATCCACCACCAGGACGAGTCCCGGCACATCGCGTTCGGCTGCCAGCTGGTGCGCGCCGTCCACGAGCGGCTGGTCGCCGCCGGTGACGAGCGCGAGCTGGCGGCCGCGGCCGAGTACGTCGAGCGCTACATCACCCTGACCCTGCAGCAGCTGTACAGCGTCGAGGCGTACCGGTCGGCCGGGATCGCCGACCCGCTGGCGTTCCGCGCCCGGGTGCTGGCGGCCCCGGCGCGGGCCGCCGCGCACGAGCAGATCGCCGCCCGGACGTACGCCTTCTACCGCCGCATCGGCATGCTCGGCTGACCCGGCCGCCGCCACAGCGCCACCCCGTACCCGCCGCCCTCAGAGGAGTCCCCACCGCCATGTCCGACACCGCACTCGCCCCCGCCCTGCGGGACCCCGGCCCGGGGCTGGTCGTGCTGGAGCCCGACCGCGCCCGGCTGTTCCAGGAGCTCGACGCCCTCTTCGCCGGCATCGCCGACCGGCTCGCGGGCCGCCCCGTGCTCGGCCCGGCGCTGCTGCCCGCCGCCGGGCTCGCCCGCCTCGACTACTTCCGCAACTTCCCGCACCTCGGGATCGCGGCGGCCCGGTTCGACGAGCAGGCCGTCGAGCGGCTGTCCGCCGGCACGGCCCCGCAGGAGCTCGCCGGCGGCGTGGCGCCCACCGGCTACCTGCTGCCGTCGGCGACCTGCTACGGCCTGCTGCTCTCGCTGGAGGGCGCCGAGGTCGGGCCGGGCCTGCGGCTGACCGCGGTGGGCCGCTGCTTCCGCAACGAGACCCACTACGAGGGCCTGCGCCGGCTCTGGGGCTTCCACATGCGCGAGGTGCTGTACGTCGGCACCCAGGACGGCGCCGCCGCCCACCTGGCCCGCTCCAGGGAGCTGATCCTGGCCCTGGCCGGGGAGCTCGGGCTGGAGCTCGGCTACGAGCCCGCCAACGACCCGTTCTACGACAAGGACGGCTCGCGGGCCCGGCTGACCCGGCTCGACCCGGTGAAGTACGAGTTCACCGCGCCCGACGGCACGGCGATCGCCTCCGTCAACCGGCACCGCAACTTCTTCGGCGAGCGGCTCTCGCTCACCTCGGACGGCGCCACCGCGCACAGCTCCTGCACGGCGTTCGGCGTCGAGCGGTGGGTGCACGCGATGCTGCTGGCGCACGGCGACGCCGGCCGGGCCCTGGAGCGGGTGGCGGCCGTGCGCGCCGCCCGCGCCGACCACCCCGCCTGATGCGGGACCCGGCGGTGGCCGACGCCCGGCTGGCCATCGGGGCGCGGGCGCTCGGCGTGCGCTTCCCGCTGGTGCAGGCGGGCATGGGCGGCGTGGCCGGCCCCCGGCTGGCCGCCGCGGTCAGCGGGGCCGGCGCCCTCGGCACCGTCGCGCTCTACCGGAGCACCCCGGCCGGCTGCGCCCGGCTGGTCGCCCGGACGGCGGAGCTGACGGACCGGCCGTTCGCGGTCGGGGTGGTGCCCGAGGTCGCCGGGCCGCTCCTGCTGGCGGAGCAGCTGGCCGCCGTGCTGGCCGCCGCCGACCGGCCGCTGGTGCTGACCAGCTTCGGCCCGCCGCCGGCCGGGTTCTCGGCCACCGCGAAGGCGGCCGGGCACCGGCTGCTGGTCCAGGTCGGCTCGCTGGAGGAGGCCCGGGCGGCGCTGCGGCACGGCGCCGACGTGCTGGCGCTGCAGGGCGAGGAGGCCGGCGGGCGGCACCTGGGCGGCACGGCCGTCCGGCGGCTGCTGGCCGAGGCGGTCGCCGGACGGCTGCGGGTCCCGCTGCTGGTCGCGGGCGGACTGCACAGCGGCCGCCAGCTGCGGGCGGCCGCCGCCGCGGGCGCCCACGGCGCGCTGGCCGGCACGCTGTTCGCCGCCGCCGCCGAGTCGGACGCCCACCCCGAGTACCGCCGCGCCCTGGTGGCCGCCGGACCGGGCGCGACGGTGGTCACCGACCGGTTCGCGCTCGGCTGGCCCGGACGCCGGCACCGGGTGCTGGCCGGGCCGGTCACCGACGCCGAACGACCGCCGCCCGCGGCGATCGTCGGCTGGCTCACCCAGGACGGCGTCCGCCACCCCGTGCCGCGCGGGGCCGCGACCGTGCCCACCGTCCGGGTCGAGGGCGCCGTCGACCAGATGGCCCGCTACGCCGGGACGGGCAGCGCCGCGATCCGCGCGGTCCTGCCCGCCGCCCGGCTGATCGAGCGCCTGCGGGCCGAGAGCGCCGCGGGCGCACCAGGATTCCCCCCTTCCCACCCCCAGTGACACTCCCAGTGAGGACCGCACCGTGCAGAGCATCATCGAGTGGATCGAGCAGAAGAACCCGGACCTGCGGGAGGAGATCCTGCCGGACACCGACCTCATCGAGGCCCGGCTGATCAACTCGCTCGACTTCCTGGAGTTCATCTACCTGCTGGAGCAGGTCTCCGGCCGCACCGTCGACCTCGACCAGGTCACCGTGGACGACTTCCGCTCGCTCAACCGGATCCGCGAGGTCTTCCTCACCGGTCCCGCTCCGACCGCCGCAGGCTGAGACGAGGCTCCCGTGCAGACGACTTCCCCTCTGGGCGGCTACCTCGCCCGGCGGGCCCACCGCTGGCTGCCGGTGCTGCGGCTGCTGCCCCGGGCCGGGCGCGCCACCGTGCTGCTCGCGGTGGCGTTCAACGCCGCGCTCGGGCTGCTCCCGCTCGGCTTCGTCTACGGCATGAGCCTCGCCCTCGACCGGCTGCCGGCGGTGGCCGACGGCGCCGGGGGCTGGGGCCGGGTGACGGCGGCCTTCGCGCTGGCGATCGGCGCGTTCGTGGTCCAGCAGGTGCTCGCCCCGTTCCAGCCGGCGCTCAGCGAGTCGGTCGCCCGCCGGGTGGACGGCTACTGCGTGCGCCGGCTGATGGCCCGCTCGCTCACCGGCGCCCCGCTGGCCGCGCTGGAGGAGCAGGCCTGCCTGAACCTGCTCAGCGACACCCGGACGGCCTTCGACCGGATCACCTCGACGCCCGGCGACGCGGTCGCCGGCACCCTGTCGCTGATCGCGCGGTACACCCAACTGCTCGGCGCCGCCGTCCTGGTGGCCGTGGTGCTGTCGCCCTGGGCGGGCGCGCTGGCGCTGCTCACCGCACTGGTCATCCGGTTCGGGCAGCGCGGTTCGCTCGGCCGGTTCGCCGCGCTCTGGAAGGGTCTGGCGGGCGCCCGCCGGGAGATCGACTACCTGCGCGGCACCGGCGCGGGCTCCGCGGCGGCCAAGGAGATCCGGATCCTCGGCCTGGCCGACTGGTTCACCGCCCGGCACGCCGCCGAGAGCGGACGCTACCTCGCCCGGCTCTGGGAGGGCCGCCGGCGGATCCTGTTCTGGCCGTTCGTCGGCTTCACCCTGGCCGGCCTGCTCGGCGGCGCCCTGGTGCTCCGCGAGCTGGCCGACGCGGCCGCGCACGGACGGCTCGACCTGCTCGCCCTGGCCGTCGCCCTCCAGGCGGTGCTGATCCCGATGCGGTTCGGCGTGTACTTCCCGGAGAGCGACACCAAGACCCAGTTCGGCGTGCAGGCCTACCACGCGCTGCTGGAGTTCGAGCAGCTGACGGCCGCGCCGGCCACCGCCGACGGCGCGGCCCGCACGGCGCTGCCGGACGGCCGCCCCGAGCGGTCGGTCCGCTTCGAGCGGGTCGGCTTCCACTACGGGGCGTCCGGCCCCGCGGTGCTGGACGGGCTGGACCTGGAGCTGGAGGCCGGGCGCTCCACCGCGATCGTCGGCTTCAACGGCGCCGGCAAGACCACCCTGGTCAAGGTGCTCACCGGCCTGTACGCGCCGGTGTCCGGCCGGCTCACCGTCGACGGCACCGACCTCGCGACGGTCGAGCCCCGGGAGTGGCAGCGCCGGATCGGCGCGATCTTCCAGGACTACGTCCGCTACGAGCTGACCGCCCGGGAGAACATCGTGCTGGGCGCGCCCGGCGTGCTGGACCCGGCGGCCTCCCGGGCCGCCGTCGAGCGGGCGGTCGACCGGGCCGGTGCCCGCGAGCTCGTCGACGCGCTGCCGTACGGCCTGGACACCGTGCTCTCCCAGCAGTACGAGAACGGCCAGGACCTGTCCGGCGGGCAGTGGCAGCGCCTGGCGCTCGCCCGGGCGCTCTACGCGGTGGAGGCCGGCGCCCGGCTGCTGATCCTGGACGAGCCCACCGCCCAGTTGGACGTCCGCGCCGAGGTGGACTTCTTCGACCGCTTCCTGACCACCACCGCCGGGCTGACCAGCGTGATCATCTCGCACCGGTTCTCCACCGTCCGGCGGGCCGACCGGATCGTGGTGCTGGAGGGCGGCCGGGTCGCCGAACAGGGCAGCCACGACGAGCTGATGGCCGCCGACGGCCGGTACGCCGAGCTGTTCCACCTCCAGGCCCGGCGCTTCGAGGACGCGCCGACCGACCCCGACCCCCTGCTGGAGGTGACGCCGTGAAAGCCCTGGCCCGCATCGCGGTCCTGCTGATCTCGATGGCCCTGCGCGGCAGCCGGGGCCGGCTCTACGGCTCGGTGGCCCTGCTGCTGCTCGGCTACCTGGCCACCCCGGGCATCGCCCTGCTGCTGCGCCGGTTCACCGACGCCGCGCTGGCCGGCCACGCCGGCACGGCCGGCACCCTGGCGTTCGGCGCCGTCGCGCTGCTGCTCGCGGAGCTGATGTTCGGCCACTTCGCCCACCTGCTCTACTTCGAGCTCGGCGAACTGGAGGAGTCCGCGCTCCAGGAGGAGCTGCTGACCCTCTCCAACGGCACCCACGGCCTGGAGAACCACGACAGCCCGGAGTTCGCCGACACCCTGGTGCTGATCCGCGAGGACCTGCCGAAGACCCGGGCGGCCCTGGAGGCGCTGCTCCAACTCGGCGGACTGACCCTGCAGATCCTGATCAGCACGGCGATCCTCGCCACCCTGAGCCCCTGGATGGTGCTGCTGCCGCTGGCCGCCGTGCCCCCCGTGGTCCTCGGCCGGCGCGCCCAGGCCCTGGTCGAACGCGCCAAGGAGCAGGCCGCCCCGCAGATCCGGCTCGGCCGCCACCTGCTGGCGCTGGCGACCACCGCGGCCTCGGTGAAGGAACTGCGCCTGTGCGGCACCGAGACCGAGCTGCTCGCCCGCCACCGCGCCGCGTGGGACACCACCACGGCCACCCTGCGCCGGGCCCACGTCCGCGCCGCCGCCCTGCGCGCGGCGGGCCAGACGGTCTTCGCGGCCGCCTACGGCGGCGTCGTCCTGCTGATCCTCTGGCAGGCCGGCCACGGCCGGGCCGGCCTCGGCGACGTCGTGCTGGTGATCACCCTCGCCGCCCAGGTGAGCGTCCAGGTGGCCGGCGCCCTCGGCCTGCTGACGGTGCTCCAGGGCGCCGGCCGGATCGCCGAGCGGATGGCGGACCTGCGCCGCTGGTCGGCCGGCACGGTGCGGCCCGGCGGGGAGCGGGCGGCCCCGGAGTCCCTGCGCGAGGGCATCCGGTTCGAGAACGTCGGCTTCGGCTACCCCGGCAGCGACCACAAGGTGCTGGACGGCGTGGACCTGTTCATCCCGGCCGGCCGCACGGCCGCGCTGGTCGGCGAGAACGGCGCGGGCAAGAGCACCGTGGTCAAGCTGCTCTGCGGGCTCTACCAGCCCACCGAGGGCCGGATCCTGGTCGACGGCGTCGACCTGCGGGAGCTCTCCGCGGAGCAGTGGTCGCGGCGGATCGCCCCGCTCTTCCAGGACTTCGCCCGGCTCGAACTGCTGCTGCGCGAGAACGTCGGCGTCGGCGCGCGGGAGTCCATCGGGGACGACGCGGTGCTGACCGCCGCGCTGGCCCGGGCCCGGGCGGAGCGGATCGTCGAGCGGGTCCCCGGCGGCCTGGACGGCCTGCTCGGCCGCGGCTACGGGGACGGCGCGGAGCTGTCCGGCGGCCAGTGGCAGACCCTCGGCCTGGCCCGCTGCCTGGTCCGCCGCGATCCGCTGCTGATGCTGCTCGACGAGCCCGCCTCCGCCCTCGACGCGGCGGCCGAGAACAGCCTGTTCGAGCGCTTCGGCGACGAGGCCGCGCTGGCCGCCCGGGCCCGCGGGGCGGTCACCCTCTTCGTCTCGCACCGCTTCTCCACCGTCCGGATGGCCGACCTGATCGTCGTGCTGGAGAACGGCCGGGTGCTGGAGAGCGGCAGCCACGCCGAGCTGATGGCCAACGACCTGACCTACCGCGAGCTCTACGACCTGCAGGCCCGCGCGTACCGCTGAGACCGAACCCCGCTGAGACCGAACCCCGCCGGGACCAGAACCCCGCCGGGACCCGAACCCCTGGCCCGAAGGAGCACCCGGATGACCCGCGAACAGTTCTACGAGAAGTTCATCGCCCTGCTGCAGGAGGTCAAGCCCTTCCCGGGCGAGGCCCCGCAGCCCACCAGCCGGCTCTGGGAGGAGGGGTACGTCGACTCGCTCGCCCTGCTCGACATCGTCGCCTTCCTGGAGGACCTGGTCGGCCACGAGATCGACCTGACCGGCGACGCCATCACCGCCTTCTACACCATGAAGGCCATGTACGACGCCCACCTCCAGGACCGGGACGACGCGTAGCCGCACCGGACGTTCGTCCGGACGTCTCGGATGTATCGGACGTTTCGGATGTTTCGGAAGCTTCGGAAGGAGAGACCCATGCACGCCGACGCCCTCGTGGTCGGTGCCGGCATCGCGGGACTGACCACCGCCGCCCGGCTCCTCCAACTCGGGCTGCGGGTCGACGTGGTGGACCGGGCCGACGGGATCCAGGCGGCCGGGGCCGGGATCATGCTGCACCCCAACGCCCTCGCCCACCTCGACCACCTCGGGCCCGCCCTGGCCGCGGCCGGCCGCCCGATCGCCCGCCAGATCACCACCGACCCGGACGGCACGGCGGCCGCGCTCGACTGGGCCGCCGTCTGGGGCGGCGACCGGCTGCCGCTGGCGATCCAGCGCCGGACGCTGTCCGACCTGATGCTGCGCCACCTGCCGCCGGACACCGTCCGCTGGTCCGCCGAGCCGACCGGGCTGACCCGGGCCGACGACCACGTCGAGGTGGCCTTCGCCGACGGCGACACCCGCCGCTACGGCGTGGTGCTCGGCGCGGACGGGATCAACTCCTGGACCAGGCGCCACGTCGATCCGGCGGCGCGGCCGCGGTACCTCGGCCACCTCTACTGGCGCACCACCGTCGAGAGCGTGCCGCCGTTCGACTTCGACGACTGGCGGATCTGGCGCTCCGGCGGCCACTTCTTCGGCGGCATGCCGATCGGGGGCGGGCGCCACCACGTCTTCCTCCAGGCCGGGCTGGCGGACCCGCCGCGGGTCGCCCCGGACCGCGCCTACGCCGAGATGGCCGCGATCGCCGCCACCATGGGCCCGGCCGTCGACGCCCTGGTCCGCTCCCTGGACCCGGAGGACCGCTACAACGTCCGCCCGGCGCAGGGCCTGTCCGTCGAGCGCTGGGCCGACGGCCGGGTGGCGCTGGTCGGCGACGCCGCGCACTCCTTCTCGCCCGCCACCACCCAGGGCGGGGCGATGGCGATCGAGGACACCTCGGTGCTGGCCGACGAACTGGCCCGCCACGGCGTCGGCCCGGCGGCCCTGGCCGCCTACCAGGCCCGGCGGCTGCCCCGGGTGCGGGACTTCGCCCGGATGGCCCGGCTGCACGGAACGCTGTCCTCCGCCGTCCAGGCCCGCCTCGCCCCGGGACGCACGCCCGGCGACGGCACGCCGACCGGCTCGGCGGCCTGGTTCCGCCGGCTCTACCGCCCGTTGATGGACGCGGCCTGACCGGCCCCCGGCAGCACAGGAGAACGACCCATGACCGGAAGGACACCCCGATGACCGGTAGCCGCAGCGCCGGCCCCCACGGGCCGAGCACCCTCGCCGGGGCGGTGCGGCCGATCACCGTCGCCAGCGTCGTCGAACTGATCCACCGCCGGGCCACCGCCCGCCCGGACGCCCCCGCGCTCGTCCACGGCGAGCGGACCTGGAGCTTCGGCCGGCTCCGGCAGCGCGTCCTGGAGCTCGCGGCCGGCCTCGCCGAGGCCGGCGTCACCGAGGGCGACCGGGTGCTGCTCTGGGCGGACCGCACCCCCGAGGTGGTCGCCGCCGCACTCGCCGTTATGGCGCGCCGCGCCGCCTACGTACCGCTCGACCCGACCTTCCCCGCCCAGCGGGTGGAGGCCATCGCGGCCGGCTCGGAGCCGGTGCTGCTGCTGCACGACGGCGGGGCCGACACGATCCAGCCGCCGCCGCTGCCGGTGCCCCGGATCGACCTGGCGGACCTCCCGGCGCTCCGCGAGGCGCCGCTCCCGGAGCTGCCCGGGCCCGCGGACACCGCCTACGTCATCTTCACCTCCGGCTCCACCGGCACCCCCAAGGGCGTCCTGGTCGAGCACCGCTCGCTGGCCAACTACGCGCTCTGGTGCGCGCACACGGTCGGCCTCGCGGACGGCGCCGACGGCCTCGGGGACGGCGGCAGCCCGCTGTTCGGCAGCCTCGGCTTCGACCACGCCCTCACCTCGCTCTGGCCCGCGCTGACCGCCGGGCGGCCGGTCACCCTGCTGGCCGGGGTGTGGGACCAGCAGACCCTGTTCGCCCCGCGCCGCCACCCCTACACCCTGCTCAAGGTCACCCCCTCGCACCTGCGGTTCTTCGAGCGCACCGCCCGGCCCGCCTACCGCGACGCCACCCGGCTGCTGATGTTCGGCGGCGAGGCCCTGGACCCCGCGCTGATCGCCTCGGCGGGCGAACGCCTCGCCGGGGTGCGGCTGATGAACCACTACGGGCCCACCGAGGCCACCGTCGGCTGCTGCTTCAACGAGTTCGACCCGGCGGCGGTGCGCGGCCTGCCGAGCGTGCCGATCGGCCGGCCGATCTGGAACACCCGGGCCTATCTGGTGGACGACCGGCTGCGCCCGGCGCGCCCCGGAGAGCCGGCCGAACTGGTCGTCGCGGGCGCCGGGGTGGCCGCCGGCTACCTCGGCCGCCCGCCCGGGGACCCGTTCATCGACGAGGCCGACCTCGGCGGACCGGCCGGCCGGGCCTACCGGACCGGCGACCGGGTGGAGCTGCTGCCCGACGGCACCCTGCTCTACCTGGGCCGGGCCGACGACCAGCTCAAGGTCAGCGGCTACCGGGTGGAACTCGGCGAACTGCGCCGGCACGCGCTCGCCGTCCCCGGGGTCGGCGACATCGCCTTCGACATCGTCGCGGGCGCGGTCGAGAGCCTGGAGGCCTACCTGGTCCTGGCCGGCGCCGCACCGGCGTCCCCGGAGGCCGGGGAGGCCGCCGTGCGGGCGGTGCGCCGGGCCCTCGCGGCGGCGCTGCCGCCCACTCTGGTGCCGCGCCGGATCCGGGCCGTCCCCGAACTCGTGCTCAACGTCAACGGCAAGTGCGACATCGCGGCGACCCGGGCCGCCGCCCAGGCGTCCGCCGCCGCCCCCCAGTCCCGTCCGGGCCGATCCCAGGAGCACGTGTGAACACCGACCGCGAACCGGCCGTCTACCTCTCGGGCATCGCGGTCGAACTGGGCCGCCGGGTCCCGATCGCCGAGCTCGACGACCCCTCGGTCGCCGCCGAGCTGGAGAACCTGCACGCGGGCGGCCTGCGGCACTGCCGGGTCGCCGGGCAGGACGTCGTCGAGCTCGCCGCCGCCGGTGCCCGCCGGACCCTGGCCGCCGCCGGACTGACCGCCGTGGACGCCGTGGTGCACGCCACCGACTCCCCGTACCGGGAGACCGCGACCAAGGACGGCTGGGCGGTGCTCGCGGGCGCCGGGGTGCCGACCGCGCCGACCGTGGTGGTCGGCGGCAGCGCCTCGGCCAACCTCGCCGCCGCCCTGCGGGTGGCCACCGGGCTGCTGACCGCCGAGCGGCTCGACACGGTGCTGCTGGTCAGCGCCGACCGGGTCACCGGGGCAGGGCGCTACCAGCCGGTCGGCGTCACCGTGCTCAGCGACGGCGCGGCCGCCTGCGTGGTCGGCGCCCGCCCGTACGGGCCGGCCTACCGGGTGCTCGGCGTCTCGACGGCGATCAAGGCCGACGCGGTCGAGGTGAGCAACTCGCTCAAGGCCGCCCAGCTGGTGAAGCTCGGGGTCACCGAGGCGCGCGAGCGGCTGCTCCGGACGCTGCCCGAACCCGACCGCGGCTTCCGGCACCTGATCACCGGGAACTACAGCCTGGCGACCCGCACCTTCCTCGCCCGGCTCTGCGGAACCGACCCGGCGGCCGTGCACACCCCGGCGGTCGCCGAGCTCGGCCACAGCTACTCGGCGGACCTGCTGCACGGGCTGGAGTCGCTGCGCGAGCGGGGCCTGGTCGAGGAGGGGGAGCGGGTCCTGGTCCTCGCCACCAGCCCGCGCTCCTGGTCGATGATCGCGCTGGAGTACGCCGGGGGCTGAGCGGCCGGGCGCCGCGTCGGACGCCGCCTCGGGCGCTACCCGGCGTCCAGGAACGCGCCGACCAGCGCGGTGAAGCGCCCGGGCTCCTCCACCCACGGGCGGTGGCCGGACTCCGTGAGGACCTCCAGCCGGCTGCCCGGGTGGGCGGCCGCCGCCGCGCGGGCCGGCGCCGTTCCGACCATGCCGTCCGAGGCGCCGGCCACCACCAGGACGGGGGTCCGCGCGGCACCCAGCCGCGCGACCCGCTCGGCGAGATCGCGCGGACCGGCCGAACCCGCGTAGAAGGCCTCCCGCAGCCACGGGTGGGCGCAGGCCCACTCCGGCGGGTACTCGGCCGTCCGCTCCTCGGTCCAGCGGTGCCAGAAGAACGGCAGGATCCGGCGCTGCAGGGCCGCGAGCTCCTCGCCGGAGTGGCCGCCGCCCGCCAGCAGCAGGTCCGCCGCCGCCGCGTCGGCGTACCACGGCTCGGCGGACCGCGAGGCCCGCAGCTCCGTCAGCTCCTTCTCGTCGACCTCGCGCCCGGCCCGCCCGACCGGCGCGACCAGCACGGCGCGCCGCGCCCGTCCGGGGAAGGCCGCCAGGTACTCCTGGGCGGTCAGGCAGCCGGCCGAGTGGGCCAGCAGGTCGAAGTGCTCCAGGCCCAGGTGGACCCGCAGGGCCTCCAGGTCACGGGCCTGTTCGACGAAGGAGACGGTCCGCCGGTCGGCCGGCACCCCGGAGCGCCCGGCCGCCCTGGCGTCCGCCAGCACCAGTCGCCGCCACCGGTCCAGACCACCGAGGTTCCCCAGGTAGCGCAGGTCCATCCCGGGGCCGCCCGGCAGCACCACCAACGGCTCACCGTCCCCGGTGACTTGGTACCAGATCGGGCAGTCGTCGTAGGACGGGAGGCTCGGCATGATCGTCAGCCTTCCATGCCGGAACCCCGTTTGTCATCAGCGAAGATGGGCGGGATCCGGTGCGGCGCGCCGCGGCCCCGCGCGTCCGGTGCGCGGGGCCGCGGTACGGGCGGGGTCACCGTTCGTGGAGCGCCCAGCTGCTGCTCTCGACCTTCACCGAGCCGGGCAGCGCGATGAGTTCGGGCTTGAACAGCGGCGCCGCGCCCATCGCGGGCTCCCAGGTCGCCAGCTTCTCGTCCTGGGGGACCTCGATGTGCCGGCCGGCCGCGAGGTCGGCCACCACCCTCAGCAGCAGGCGTACCCCGAGCGGGGCCAGGTGGTCGCGCCACAGGCTCTGCGCGGTCGAGCCGGGGGGCACGAACAGGTGCTCCTGGGCGGCGAGCGGTCCGGCGTCGGTGCGCTCGGTGAGGTGGTAGACGCTCCCGCCGGTCACCTTGTCGCCGTCCCGGATCGTCCACCGGATCGCGTCCCGGCCGCGGTGCAGCGGCAGCAGGCTGGGGTGGTAGCCGATGGTCGCGATGCCGGCCCGGGCGCGGGTGCGGCGGCCGAGGAACGCGTGCGAGTGCGCGGCGATGATGAGGTCCACGCCGTCCGGGATGTGCTGGGCGCGCAGTTCGGCGGAGTCCGTCCACGGCAGGTCCCGGTGGAACGCCCAGGAGCGCAGGCGGTCCCAGCACATCGCGTCGCCCTCGTCGGACCTGCCCTTGCGCAGCCGGGGGGCCGCCGCGCCGACGATCTTGTGCCCCTGGTCCAGCAGGGCTTCCGCGACCTGTACCGCGAACGCCCCTTGTCCCGAGATGTAGATGTTCACCTGTCCTCCTGCGCTCGCCGGTCCGGCGCTGCCAGCCCGGAGTGGTCGGGGTCGAACCGCACCGGCATCGTGGAGAACCCGGTCAGGAAGTTGGACCGGATCGCCGTCGCCTCGCCGGTCTGCTCGAAGCCGGTGGTGAAGTCCCGCAGGGCCGTGAGCAGTTCGGCGATCTCCACCTTGGCCAGGTACGAGCCGACGCAGAAGTGCGGCCCGTAGCCGAAGGCCAGGTGCTTGTTGGGGGTGCGGCCGAGGTCGAACACCTCGGGCCGCTCGAAGACCCGCTCGTCACGGTTGCCGGAGGCGTGCCAGAGCGTGACGACCTCGCCCGGCCGCAGCCGCACGCCGTGCAGCTCGGTCTCCCGTTCGACGCTGCGCCCGAAGTGCATGGTGGGCGACGCCCAGCGCAGCACCTCGTCCACGGCCGTCTCGACGGCGACCTCGCCCCGCTTGAGCCGGCGCCACTCCTCGGGCCGGGCCGCCAGGGTGCGGACGCAGTCGATCATCGTCAGCCGGCTGGTCTCGTCCCCGCCGATGATCAGGCTGTAGCAGTTGAGCACCACGTCCTCGTCGGAGAGCGGCACACCGTCGATGGAGCTGGCGATCAGCATGCTGATCACATCGTCGCCGGGCGATTCGCGCCGCTCCTCGACCACGTCCATGAAGTACATCAGGATCTCGTTGCGGGCCATCTCGGAGTCGACCTCGTCCACGGAGTCGTCGTCGGCCGACAGCGCGGTCTTGGTCAGGCTGAGCAGGTAGTCGCGGTCCTGCTCGGGCACGCCGAGCAGATTGGAGATGGTGGTCATCGGGATCCGGCCGGCGATCTGCTCCGCGAACTCGCAGCCGCCGGACTCGACGGCCGCGCGGATCCAGCGCCGGGTGTTGACCCGGACGGTCCGCGCGACCTGGTCGAGCACCCGCGGCGAGAGCACCCGCTGGAGGATCTTGCGCAGCTCCAGGTGCCGGGGCCCGTCGGTGACGGCCAGCATCCGGCCGGCGCCGGCGTCACCGCCCTCCAGCAGGGTGACCAGCACATTGCCGCGCTGGGAGGTGAAGTTCACGTTGTCCCGGTAGGTGGTCAGGATGTCCTCGTGGCGGGAGAGCACCCAGAAGCCCCGGCGGCCCTCGGCCGGCGGGTTCCAGTGCAGCGGGGCGGTGTCCCGCAGGGTGCGCCAGAACCCGGTGAGGTCGTGGTCCGCGAAGGTGGCCGGGTCGCCCAGGTCCACCACGGTGTCCGGTGCCGGGGTACGCACGCTCACCAGTCCGTGCGCCAGAAGCGGCGCGGCCGGAACGGGTAGGTGGGCAGCGGCACCCGGTGGCTGGTGCCGCCCGCGTGCAGGGCCTCGAAGTCCACCTGACGGCCGGTCACCCAGGCGGCGGCCAGCTCGGCAAGCGCCGCCGCGTCGGTGCCCGACGGCACGATGCCGTGCTCGCCGCGCCCGAAGGCGTCCGGGTCGGTGCGCGGGGCGGCGGCGGTCGAGGCGGCCGCGCCGGCGGCGTCGTCGGCCAGCGCCGCGATCAGCTCCGCGCGGCTGCGGACCACGGCGGCCCAGCGGCGGGCCATCACCTTGCGGCCGAGGTTGAGGCTGAAGCAGACGTCGTCCAGCCGGAGTCCGGGGTCGGCCTCCAGCCACGCCCGCAGCCGGGCGCGCTGCTGCGCCAGCGCCTCGTCGTCCAGCGCGGACAGGGTGGCCAGCCGGGGCCGGCCGGTCTCCTCGGGGGCGCGCTCGGCCGCGGCCGGCGCCTCCTCCAGCAGCAGGTGCGCGTTGTAGCCGCCGCCGCCGATCGAGGTGATGCCCGCGCGGCGGATGCCGGACTCCGGATCCCAGTCCGCCCCTTCGAGCTGCGGCACGAAGGGGGTGGCCGGGAAGTCGAGGTCCGGGTTGACCTCGGTCAGGTTGATCGTCGCCGGGAGCGTCCGGTGGTACAGCGACAGCGCGGCCTTGATCGCGCCGAAGCCGCCCGACACCACGCCGCCGTGGCCCACGTTGCCCTTGACCCCGCCGATCGAGGTGGTCGCGGTCTGCTTCCCGAAGGCCATGCTCGCCGCGTGCACCTCCAGCTCGTCGGTCATCGGCATGCCGAGGCCGTTCGCCTCGTACATCGACACGGTGTCCGGGGTGACGCCGCCGACCTCCATGGCGCTCGCGATGCAGGCGCTCAGCCGCTCGGGCTGGGCCAGGCCGTAGGCCATCGCGCTGACACCGTTGTTGTTGACGGCCGAGCCCTTGACCACGGCGTAGAGGTGGTCGCGGTCGGCGACCGCCCGGCCGAGCGGCTTCAGCAGCACGGTCACCACGCCGCTGGACAGCGCGGTGCCGGTGCCGCGGGCGTCGAACGGGCGGCAGTGGCCGTCCCTGGACAGGATGCGGTTCTCCTCCCACAGGTGGCCGCGCGGGTGCGGCAGGCGGACCATCGCGCCGCCGGCGACGGCCAGGTCGGTCTGGCCGAGCAGCAGCGACTGGCAGGCCAGGTGCACCGCGTAGTGGAAGCCCGCGCAGACGGCGGCGACCGTGACGGCCTCGCCGGTGAGCCCCATGTAGTACAGCGCGTTGGAGGTCATGGTGTCCGGCGACCAGGCCAGGCTGGCCTCGATCGCCTCCGGGCCGACCGACACCCGGTCCGGCGGGGAGCTGTAGAGCGCGGCGGTCTGCGGGTTGTTGGCGCCGTACATGCCGACCTCGGCCTTGAGCCGCTCCGGGTCGTAGCCGCCGTCCTCCAGCGCCTCCCAGGCGCTCTCCAGGTAGAGCCGGTTCTCCGGCGTCATCGCGGCCGCCATCCGGTCGCTGATGCCGAACACCGACGGGTCGAACTGGTCGTAGGTGTCGAGCACGCCGCAGGCCCGGACGTAGAACGGGCTGTGGATCAGGGTCTCGTCGACGTGGATGTCGTCCTTGGCCAGGAAGCTGATGGACTCCCGGCCGTGGACCAGGTTGTCCCAGAACTGCTCCTTGGTGCGGGCGCCGGGCGCCCGCAGCGACATGCCGATGACGGCGACGTCGCCCGGGTCGTACTCCTGCTCGGGGGTGTCGGTCATGGGAAGGCTCCTGCTTCGTGTCGAGGGAGGGTGGCTGAGTGACGTGCTCCGGCGGCTCAGCGGCCGGTGGCGCCGCCGCCGCGCCCGCGCAGCGCGGTCCGGCGGGCGGTGGCGCGCCGGCGGGCCGACTCGACCACCTCGGAGGCGGCGCCGCTGTCGTCGTCGAGCCAGCGGGCGAGGGAGGCGATGTCCCGGAAGCTGAACAGGTCGGGCACCCGCACGCGCCGCTCGAAGCGCCGGGTCATCAGCCGGGCGAGCCTGACCAGCAGCAGCGAGTCGCCGCCCAGGTCGTAGAAGGCGGACTGCACGTCGATGCCCGCGGGGTCGAGGTCGAGCAGTTCGCCCCAGATCTCCGCCAGGGCCACCTCGGTCGGCGTGGCGGCGGCCGTCAGTGGTCCGCCGGCGCCGGCGGCCGGCGGCTCGGGGAGCGCGTTGCGGTCGAGCTTCCCGCCCGGGCCCAGCGGCAGGGCGGCCAGGAACACCAGGGTCGACGGCACCATGTACTCGGGCAGTTCGACGGCGAGCCGTCCGGTGATGGCGCTCTGCAGCCCGGCGTCCAGCCGGGGGCCGTCGGGCGCGGCGCCGTCGCCCGCGGGCACCACGTAGCCGATCAGCCGGGTGCCCCGGACGGCGGCGGCGGCCTCCCGCACCTCGGGGCAGCCGGTCAGCCGGGCCTCGACCTCCTCCAGCTCGATCCGGTAGCCGCGCAGCTTGACCTGGTGGTCGGTACGGCCGAGGAACTGGAGTTCGCCGTCGTCGGTGAACCGGACCAGGTCACCGGTGCGGTACATCCGCGCCTCACCGCCGGCGAACGGGTCCGGCAGGAAGCGCTCGGCCGTGGTCTCCGGCCGGTTGACGTAGCCGTGCGCCACGCCGGCGCCGCCGAGGAAGAGCTCGCCCGGCTCACCGGCCGGGACCGGCGCCAGGTCGCCGTCCAGCACGTAGACCCGGTCGGTGGCCGTCGGCCGGCCGATGGTCGGCTCCTCGGTGCCCTCCTCCGGCACCGGCCCGAAGGAGCAGAACACGGTCCCCTCGGTGGGGCCGTAGGCGTTGAACACCCGGACGGCGGTGGTCTCCCGGTAGGCGCGGTCCACCAGCTTGCGGCGCAGCGCCTCGCCGCCGAACACGATCGAGCGCACGTTCGGCGGCAGCGCGCCGGCGTCCAGCAGGCCGTTCATGACCGACGGGACGACGTTCAGATGGGTGATCCGGTCGGCGTACCGGCTCTCCGCCAGCTGCACGGCGCTCTCCACGAGGATCACGGCGCCGCCGCGGCAGAGCGCGTTGAAGACCTCCATCACGGACATGTCGAAGCAGACCGAACTGGCCGCCGAGATGCCGCTCAGGTCGCAGCCCTCCAGGGCGCGGTCCAGCTCGGCGAGCATCGCCACCAAGCCGCTGTGCCGCACCGCCACGCCCTTGGGCCGGCCGGTGGAGCCCGAGGTGTAGATGATGTACGCGGTGTCCTCCGGCACGACCGCCGCGGGCTTCGCGCCCGGCTCGGTGGTCACGGTCTCGCCGAGCACCACCAGGGTCGGGCCGGTCGGGCAGTCGCCCCGGGAGACGGGCGTGGTGAGCACCAGCCCGGTCCCGCTGTCCTGGACCATGAAGGCCAGCCGGTCGGCCGGGTAGTTCGGGTCCAGCGGCAGGTAGCAGGAGCCGGAGCGCAGGACCGCCAGGAGTCCGACCAGCAGGTCGGGGGTGCGCTCGACGCAGAGGCCGACCGGGACGCCGGGCCCGGCGCCCTCGGCGGTCAGCCGTTCGGCCAGCAGCCGGGAGCGCTCCTCCAGCTCGCCGTAGGTCAGGACGCCGGCGTCGGAGTAGACGGCGGTCGCGTCGGGGTTCTTGACCGCTTGCGCGAGGAACTCGGAGTACAGGGTGTCGGTCACTGGTCCGTCTCCTTGGGGAGGCCGGCCGGCGTGAGGTCGCCGAGGGCCAGGTCGGGGCGGGCGATCGAGTCGAAGAGCACGGTGCGGTAGAGCGCGAGCAGCGCGGTGACGGTCCGCCGGTCCAGGTAGCTCGGCTTGAACTGGACGTGGCCGGCCACGCGGCCGTCGATGTCGGCCATCGAGATCTCCAGGTCGAACTTGGCGAGGTGCCGGCGGACCTGGAGCGGTTCCAGGGGCAGGGCGCCGTCGGGGGTGAGCGGGTCGCCGACGCCGTGGAAGAGCTTGACGGAGCGCGGGAAGGCGTCCGAGGAGAGCCAGTTCACCACCACGTCGAACCACGGCGAGCGGCCCTCGACGCGCGGCGGCTTCAGCTGGGAGGCCAGCAGGTCGAGCGGGTAGTCCATGTGCTCCAGGAGGCCCAGCGAGAAGGCGTGCACCTCGCCCAGCAGGGCGCGGAAGCTGCGGTCGGGAGCCGGGTTGGCCCGGACCAGCACGGTGTTGAGGTAGTAGCCGACGGCGGACTCCCAGCCGGGCTCGGACCGTTGGGCGATCGCGGTGGCCAGCACCGCGTCCTCGGTGCCGACCGCGCGGTTGAGGGTGGCGAAGAACCCGGCCAGCACGACGGTGCTGACCGACACGCCCTCGCGCACCGCGAACTCCCGCAGCAGGCGGCTCTCCTCGGCGCTCCAGCGGAACGCGAGGTCACGGCCCTCGTAGGTGACGCCCGGCGGCCGCTCCTTGTCGGACAGGTCGAGGTGGGCGGGTGGTTCCTCCAGCTGGCGCGACCACCAGTCCAGCGCCGCGTCGGCCGCCGGCCCCGCCAGCCACCGCCGCTCGCGGGCGACGAACTCGGTGTACGGGGCGGCCGGTTCGCGCTCGGCCGGGTCGGCGCCCTGGTAGAACTCCTGGATCTCGCGGATCATCACATCGGCCGACGCGGCGTCCGAGGCGATGTGGTGGACGAGCACCAGCAGGTAGTGGTCGGCCGGTTCCCGGGTCAGCAGGACGATCCGCACCAGCGGCCCGTTGTCCAGGTCGAGCGGTTCGTGGCCGCGGCGGGCGAGTTCCTCGCGGGCCTCCTCGGGGTCCAGACCGGAGCCGTCGACCACGGTGAACTCGTACACCGGCTCGTCCAGGATCACCTGGTACGGGTGGCCGCCGGCCTCCACGAACAGCGTGCGCAGGGCGGGGTGGCGGTCCAGGACGGCGCGGACGGCGCGTTCGAGGGCCCGCTCGTCGATCGCGGTGCGGATCCGGGCGGTCACCATGAAGTTGTAGGGCACGGCGTCCGGGGCGACCATCTGCATGAACCAGAGCGAGGCCTGGCCGTGCGAGGCCGGGGCGACCCGGAGGCCGAGGCCGTCGGCGCGCAGCTGCTCCAGGGCCGGTCCGTCGGTGGGCTCCAGCAGCCCGCGGGCGTCCAGTTCCTCCACCAGCTCCTCGGCGTCCAGCTCGGACAGCTCGTCGAGGAAGCTCCGGTGCGGCTCGGGTGCCGGCTCCGGTGCGAGGACCGGCACCGGGACGGCGGCGGGGGGGACGGGGGCGGGGGCGGGGACGGGCGCCGGGGCGGGCGCGGCCGGCGCGCCGTCGAGGGCGACGAAGTGGGCGACGACCTCGGCGATGCTCCGGCCGTCCAGGAACACCACCGGCGAGACCCGGTGGCCGAGCAGCGACTGCATCCGGTTGACCAGGCGGATCGCCAGCATCGAGTCGAGGCCGAAGTCGCGCAGGGCGGCGCCGGCGTCGAACCGGCTCACCGGCACGCCCAGGGCGTCGGCGAGTTCGGCGAGCACGACCTCCTCCAGCGGCCGGGCCGCCGCCGGCTCGACCGTCCGCACCGTCTCCACGGGAGCCGGCCGGGGCACGGCCACGGTGGCGGCGGCCTGCGCCGGCGCCGGGGCGGCCTCGCGCCGGGGCTCGGTGTCGATCCAGTGGCGCTCCTTCTGCCACTGGACCAGCGGCGTCTCCACGACCTCGACGTCATCGGCGAACAGCGAGTCGAAGACCAGCGGCAGGCCCCGGACGTACAGCGAGGCGGCGGCGCCCAGCAGACAGCGCAAGTCGCTCTCGCCGCGCCGCAGCGAGTTGATCGCGTGCACGCCGGTGGCGCCGCGGGTGAAGGCGATCTCCTCGACCGCGCCGCGCAGCGTCTCGTGCGGGCCGATCTCGATGAAGGTGCCGACACCCCGGTCGACCAGCGCGCCGATCGTCTCGGCGAACCGGACCTGGTCGCGCAGGTTGTGCACCCAGTAGTCGACGTCGGCGACCGGGTTCACCGTGTCGGCCAGCGCCGTGGAGTGGAAGTCGATCCGCGGCGGCAGCGCGGTGATGCCCTCGATGCGCTCGCGCAGCGGCTCGATCAGCGGGTCCATGCCGGGGCTGTGCACCGGCCGTTCGACCCGGATCCGGCGGGTCGGCACGCCGTCCCGCAGCAGCTCGGCCTCCAGGGCGTCGACGGCCTCGGGCGAGCCGGAGACCGCCGCGCTGGTGGGGCTGTTGACCACCGCGACGGCCGCCTGCCCGGTGTGGCGGGCGAGCCGCGGCAGCAGCTCCGCCTCCGGGAGGTCGACCGAGATCATGGCGCCCGCGGCGGCCTTGTGCTGGAGCAGGTGCGAGCGGGCCACCACGACCCGGGCGGCGTCCTCCAGGGAGAGCGCCCCGGCGACGCAGGCGGCCGCGGCCTCGCCCAGGCTGTGCCCGACGACCGCGGCCGGCTCGATGCCGAGGTCCAGCCAGACCTGCGCCAGCGAGACCTGGAGCGCGAACAGCACGGGCTGCTGGAAGTCCATCTCCTCGTACCTGGCCCGCTCGGCCGGCGCGGCGAGCAGGTCGAGCACCGAGTGGCCCCCGGCCGCCCGCACGGCGGCGTCGCAGGCCCGCATCCGGCGGCGGAACCCGGCGTGCGTGCGCAGCAGTTCGCGGCCCATGCCGACCCACTGGGTGCCGCCGCCGGAGAACACCAGCGCCACCCGCCGGTCGGGGGTGCCGGAGACCGCGCCCGTGACGACGTCCGGGTGCGGCTGCCCGGCGGCGACCCGGGCGAGGCCGTCCAGGACGTCCTGCCGGTTGCGGGCGAGCAGGGCGATCCGGTGGCCGTGGTGGCTGCGCCGGGCGGCGAGGGTGTAGGCGAGGTCGGCGACCCGCAGGCCCGGGTCGCGTTCGACGTGGTTGGACAGCTCGCGGCAGGTGTCGGTCAGCGCCTCCGCGGTGCGGGCCGAGACGGTGACGAGCTGCGCCGGCCCGTCCGGTGCCGCGTCGCCGTGGCCCGGTGCGAGGTGCCGCCCCCGGTCGCCCGCGAGGAACGGGTGGGCGGCGACGGGCAGTCCGGCGGTGTACAGGGCGCCGAGCGAGCCGAGCAGGACGGCGGCCTCGTCGGCGCCGCGCCGCAGCGAGGGCAGGGTGACCGCGGGCAGGATCTCCGCCACCGACTTGAGCAGGACGGGGTGCGGGCTGATCTCGATCACCGCGTCGACGGCGTGGCCGCGCAGCTCCGTCAGGGCGTCGACCATCCGGATCTCCCGGCGCAGGTTCTCCGCCCAGTACTCCGGCCCGAGTTCCGCGCCGTCGACGAGGGCGCCGGTGACCGAGGAGATCATCGGCACCCGGGTGGTCCGGGGCACGATGCCGTCGAGTTCGGCCTTCAGCGGGGCGAGCACCTGGTCGACCAGCGGGGAGTGCGGCGCGTGGCCCATCCGCACCCGGTGGTTGGTGACGCCGTCCTCGGTGAGCCGCCGGACGAGCTCGTCGATCTCCTGCGGGGTGCCGGTGACCAGGGTGGAGCCCAGCCCGTTGCGGCCGGAGACGGTGAGCCCGCCGCTCAGGTACGGCTCGACCGCGTCGACGGGGGTCATCACCACGATGCCCTCGCCGCGCCCCACCGCCAACTGCTGGAGCAGCCGGCCGTGGTGGGCGGCCAGCCGGGAGGCGTCGTCGAAGTCGAGCGCGCCGGCGATGTGCGAGGCGGCGAACTCGCCGACGCTCTGGCCCAGCACGACGTCCGGCTCCACGCCCAGCGCGCGCCAGGTCTCGGCGAGCGCGACCTGGAGCGAGAACAGCAGCGGCTGGAAGACGTCCATGTCGTCGAGGCGGCCGTCGGGGGAGAGCAGCTGGTCGACCAGGGAGAAGCCCAGCAGCTCCCGCATCCGCCGGTCGGAGGCCATCATGGAGCGGCGGAACACCGGCATGCCGGCGAGCAGTTGGCGGCCCATGCCGACCCACTGCGAGCCGTTGCCGGAGAACAGGAATGCCACCTTGGGCCGGCGCCCGGCCGGCTCTCCGACGCTCAGTCCGGGGGCGCTCGCACCGGCGGCGAAGGCGTCCAGTCGGGTCCTGAGCTCGGCCATGTCCTGGGCGGCGGCGGCCAGCCGGAACGGGCCGTCACCCGGGGTGCGGCGGCAGAGCGCGCGCAGGTCGCTCTCGTCGCGCAGCGCCAGCGCCCGTTCGGCCAGCGCCTCCCGGCTGTCCGCGGCCAGCAGGAGCAGCGAGCTCTCGGGGCGCGGCAGTTCCTCGACGGCGACGTGGCAGATCGCGCCGCCGAACCCGAAGGAGCTGACGCCGCCGCGGCGGGCGTCCGAGCGGCGCGGCCACGGCGTCAGCCGGTCCTGGACGGTGAGGTTGTAGGCGTCGAACATGATCTGCGGGTTCGGCGCGCTGTAGTGCAGGCTCGGCGGCAGGACGCCGTTGCGCATCGACAGCGCCAGCTTGACCAGGCCGACGATGCCGGCGGCCGCCTCCAGGTGCCCGACGTTGGACTTCACGGAGCCGAGCCGCAGCGGTACCGCGCGCTCGCCGCCGCCCAGCACCGCGCCGATGGCGTTGGCCTCGATCGGGTCGCCGAGCGGGGTCGCGGAGCCGTGGCACTCGATGTAGTCCACCAGGTGCGGGTCGATGCCGGCCCGCTGGTAGGCGGTGCGGAGCATCTTCTCCTGCGCCTGCGGGTTCGGCGCGGTCATGCCGTTGCTCAGGCCGTCGTTGTTGGAGGAGCTGCCCTTGATCAGGCAGTACACCGGCAGGTCGCGCTCCAGGGCCACGCTCAGCGGGGCGAGCACGACGACGCCGGCGCCCTCGCCGCGGACGTAGCCGTCGGCCCGGGCGTCGAAGGACTTGCAGCGGCCGTCGGGGGCGAGCGCGCCCATCGCGTCCATGGCGGTGTAGTAGTCGGAGACGAAGCTCAGGTTGACGCCGCCGGCCAGCACCAGGTCGCTCTCGCCCAGCCAGATCGACTGGCAGCCGACGTGCACCGAGACCAGCGATCCGGCGCAGGCGGCGTCGATCGCCATGCTCGGGCCCTGCAGGCCGAGGACGTAGGAGACGCGGTTGGCGATGATGCCGTCGTGCATGCCGGTCGCGGTGTGCGGGGTGATCTGGGCGTCGGGGCCGCGGTAGTGCGCGAGCGCGGCGTAGTCGCCCCAGCAGGAGGCCATGAAGACGCCGGTGTCGCTGCCGACCAGGCTGTGCGGCGCGATGCCGGCGTCCTCCAGCGCCTCCCAGGACAGCTCCAGGATCAGCCGCTGCTGCGGGTCCATCTGGACGGCTTCGCGGGGCGAGATGCCGAAGAACAGCGGGTCGAAGCGGTCGATGCCGTCGATGAAGCCGCCCCAGCGGACCCGGTCGTTCAGCAGCTCGCGCCGTGCGGCGGGCACCGGTCCGACGGCGTCGCCGCCCTCGACCAGCAGCCGCCAGAAGGCGGACGGGTCCGGCCCGCCGGGGAACCGGCAGCCGATGCCCACGATCGCGACGGGCTCGTTCGAGGGCGCGCGGCGGACGGTGGTGCTCGGGGCGGGCCCGGCGGCCCGCGGGCCCGCGACCAGGGCCCGGGCCAGGCCGTCGACGGTCGGGTACTGCCACATCCAGGTGGCAGGTACCTGCCAACCTAGGAATTCGGTGAGGGCGGCCGCGAGGGAGACCGACCTCAGCGAGTCCAGTCCGTAGCGGTGCATCGGCGCCAGGCGGTCCACCGAGGCCGGGGGGACGTCCAGCAGTTCGGCGAAGCGGGCGAGCAGGAACTCCGTGACGGCGGGCAGGTCTCGCACTGCGCGTCCTTGGGGCATGGCGACTCCCTCAGCAGGGCGGATGGACGGACGGGTGGGGGGCATCGCCACCACCCCCGGGCTCCGGCTGGACGCGGTGGTCACCGCCAACCCGGACCGCCGGGCGCAGCTGCGGCGCGAGCACCCCGACGCCCGCG
>NZ_JBEOSF010000017.1:0-73016 GCF_040302725.1 Kitasatospora sp. NPDC097605
GCGCTGATCGGCAACGGCTTCTCCACCACCGGCACCAACTACGTGCCCGGCGCCGACGGCACCGACCCGCGCTACCCGCTGGTCGACGGCCGCGGTCCGCGCACCTCCGGCGAGGTGGCGCTGGACGCCAAGACCGCCGAGAAGGGCGGCTACAAGATCGGCGACACCGTGCGCGTCGCCGTCAACGGGCCGGTCATGGAGCTGAAGCTCACCGGCACCGTGACCACCAACGACCCGCGCGTCATCTCCGGCGGCTCGCTCGCCGCCTTCGACACCGCCACCGCCCAGCAGCTCTACCTGAGCCCCGGCCGGTTCGCCGAGATCGACGTCAAGGGCAAGCCCGGCACCGACGACACCGCGCTGCTCGCCGCCGTCCAGCAGACCCTGCCCGCCTCCGACGACATCGAGGCCCGCACCGGCCGCGAACTCGCCGACGAGCAGGACCGGATGATCACCGCGACGACCAAGGGCCTGTCCTCCGCCCTGCTGGTCTTCGCCGGCATCGCGCTCTTCGTCGGCGTCTTCATCATCGCCAACACCTTCACCATGCTGGTCGCCCAGCGCACCAGGGAACTCGCCCTGCTGCGCGCGATCGGCGCCAGCCGCAAGCAGGTCACCCTCTCCGTACTGGCCGAGGCCGTGCTGGTCGGCGTGACCGCCTCGCTGGGCGGCCTGGCCGCCGGCATCGGCATCGCCGCCGGCCTGCGTGGCCTGCTCAACGGCCCGGGGGAGGCCAACCTGCCGGACGGTCCGCTGCTGGTCGGCCCCTCCACGGTGATCGGCTCGCTCGCCGTCGGAGTCGTGGTGACCGTGCTCGCCGCCTGGCTGCCGGCACGCCGCGCCTCCCGGATCGCGCCGGTCGCCGCGATGAGCTCGGCCGAACAGCCCGCCACCCAGAAGTCCCTGGTGGTCCGCAACGTCATCGGCTCGTCGTTCACCGCCCTCGGCCTGGGCGGGCTGCTGGCAGGCGCGGCGAGTGCGGAGGTCAACCTGGTCGGCGCGGGCGCGGGCGCGCTGCTGGTCGGCGTCTTCGTGCTCACCCCGCTGCTGTCCCGCCCGGTGATCGCGCTGTTCGCCCCGGTGCTGCGCAAGCTGTTCGGCACCCCGGGCAAGCTGGCCCGCGAGAACGCCGTGCGCAACCCGCGCCGCACCGCCGCCACCGCCTCCGCGCTCACCATCGGCGTCACCCTGATCACCGCGCTGACCGTGGTCGGCGCCTCGGTGAACAAGGCCGTCGACGAGGCCACCGCGAACGACCTGAAGGCCGACTACGCCGTCGCCATGGAGAACTCCTCCATGCTCGCCCCCGAGGTCGCCGGCCAGATCGCCGAGGCTCCCGGGGTCGCCGCGATGAGCGCGATGCGCGACGTCCCGGTCACAACCGGCGTGGACGGGGACCGCGAGTGGCTCACCGCCGTGGACGCCGCCACCTTCGACCAGCTGGTCGCCCTGAAGGCGACGCAGGGCACCGCCGACGCCCTGAAGCAGGGCAAGCTGCTGGCCACCACCGGCTACGCCGAGCGCAACGGGCTGACGGTCGGCTCGACGATGACCGTCACCTACCCGGACGGCACCCCGGACACGCTGAGCGTCGGCGCCGTGGTGGAGCCGAGCAGCATGGTGGCGGGCCTGATCGCCCCGGACACCGTGGTCGGCCCGCACACCGAACCGGGCACGGGCCTGACGAAGGTCCTGGTCAAGGGCGCCGGCGGCGCGACCCCGGAACTCCAGCAGGCGCTGCGCGACGCCACCGGCGGCAACCCGCTGATCAGCGTCAAGGGCGAGAAGGACATCAAGGCGGAGGACCGCCGGATGGTGACGTCCGTGCTGAGCATGATGTACGGCCTGCTGGGCATGTCCGTGGTGATCGCCGTGCTCGGTGTCGTCAACACCATGGCCATGTCGGTGTTCGAGCGTCGCCGGGAGATCGGCATGCTCCGGGCGATCGGCCTGGACCGGCTCGGCATCGGCCGGATGGTCCGGCTGGAGTCGCTGATGATCGCGCTGTTCGGCGGCGTGGTCGGCGTGCTGCTCGGCATCGTCACCGCCTGGGCCGGCACCCGCACCCTGGAGGACAGCTTCAAGGACATCACGATGGTGGTGCCCTCGGCACAGGTCCTGCTGTTCCTGGTCGCCGCCGCGGTGACCGGCCTGCTCGCCGCCCTCTGGCCCGCCCGCCGCGCGGCCCGGATGGACATCCTGGGCGCCATCAAGAGCCAGTAGCCACCGCCCGCACCGCCCCGTCACCGACACCGCCCGCCGGGAAACTCCCGGCGGGCGGTGCGCGTTGCCGACCCGGCAACGCGTGCCCCGCCTTCGCGGGCGGCGTGCCCGGCCCGCACGAAGGGCTCGCGGACCGACAATGCGCTCCGTGCGCACCTCTCCACGCCAAGCGGGAAGCGCCGGCCCTGGAAGGTGGAACCGTCACGACTCATACTGTCCCTCAGCCCCGCCTGGTGCCGGGGCGGACCATGGTTCGCGCAGCATGCGAATCATTCACGGTTCCGGAGGGAACGTGTCCAGAAAACGGCAACTGATCGTCGTCGCACTCCTGCTCACCCTGATCGGCCTCGCCGCGCCCACGACGGCACAGGCCCACGTCGTCCAGGTGTCCTGCGAAGGCACGGTGCACAACGCCTACGACCCGCCGCTGACCGCCACGCCGCGGGACACCGAGGTCACCGTCGACTCCTCCTACAACATCGGCTGTGTGGCACCCGGCCACGAAGACATCCTGCCCGGTAGCGCCCACCTGCACGTCACCGTGCCCGACTACTCCTGCATCGATCTCCTGTCGACCGCCCCCGGCACGCAGACCATCACCTGGGCGGACGGCTCGACCACCACGTACGCCTACACCAGGGCGGTGTCCGACATCGCCGGCACCCTGGTGGTCACCAACTCCGGAACCGTCACCGCAGGCCGGTTCACGGGCTCCACCGTCCTCCAGGTCGCCACCGCGCCCGCGCCCAACCCCCTGGTCTGCCTGACGACCGGCTACTCCTCCCTGACCGCCGCCGTCAGCCTGCAGATCCTGCTGTGAGCCCCGACCGTCCGACCCGGGTCAAGGCCCCGCGCCACGCCGCCGATGCGCTGCGCGACCCCGTGCATCCGCTCGCGGCAGCTGCCGTCGACACCTTGGAGCACGAGCACGCTGACGTCTGCTCCGCCGGCGAGTCGTAGCCCCGAGTCACGGCGATGCCCTCCGCCGCCCGAACGCCGATGTGGCGGCGTTCGGGCGGCGGAGGGCATCGCGGGTGCGACTACCGGTCGGCGGGGACGGTGCCGAGGCGGCCGGCCTGGAAGTCCTCCATGGCCTGCTGGAGTTCGCGGTGGCTGTTCATCACGAAGGGGCCGTACCAGGCGACGGGTTCGCGGATGGGGAGGCCGCCGAGGAGGACGACCTCGAAGTTGGGGTCGCGGGAGTCCTGCTTCTCGTCGGCGCGGATGGTGAGGGAGTCGCCGTCGCCGAACACGACGGCCTGGCCGCGGTGGAAGGGGCGGTGCTCGGGGCCGGCCGAGCCGTTGCCGGCGAGGCCGTAGGCGAGGGCGTTGAAGTCGGGGCGCCAGGGGAGGGTGAGCTGGGCGCCGGGGCTGATCGAGGCGTGGATCATGGTGATCGGGGTGAAGGTGGTGCCGGGGCCCTGGTGGCCGTCGACCTCGCCGGCGATGACCCGCAGCAGCGCGCCGCCGTCCTCGGTGCTGAGCAGCTTGACGCTGCCGCCGCGGATGTCCTGGTACTTGGGGGCGATCATCTTGTCCGAGGCGGGCAGGTTCACCCACAGCTGGAGGCCGTGGAAGAGGCCGCCGGACATCACCAGCGACTCCGGCGGGCTCTCGATGTGGAGGAGGCCGGAGCCGGCCGTCATCCACTGGGTGTCGCCGTCGGTGATGGTGCCGCCACCGCCGTGCGAGTCCTGGTGGATGAACGTTCCGTCGATGATGTAGGTGACGGTCTCGAAGCCGCGGTGCGGGTGCCAGGGGGTGCCCTTGGGCTCGCCGGCCGCGTAGTCCACCTCGCCCATCTGGTCCATCATGATGAACGGGTCGAGGTGCTTGGTGTTGATCTTGGCGAAGGCGCGGCGGACGGGGAAGCCCTCGCCCTCGAAGCCCTCGGGGGCGGTGGCCACCTGCAGGACCGGCCGGGCGCTCGTGACGGCGGGGTCCGGGGTGGTGACGCGCGGGAGGGTCAGCGGGTTGTCGACGGTCACGGCGGGCATGTCGGCCTCCTTCGGTGGATGCTCCTCGGCCTGTGTCCACGAGATTAGTTCAATCCTCAACAAGAAGCAAGTTGAATGTTGAACCAAATCTGTGCGGGGCGGCCGCCGGGCGGGGGCGGGCGGGCCCCCGTCCATCGTCCGTCAGCCGTACATCCGGCGCATGGTGAAGTCGACCATCTGCTCGACCGCCTTGGCGTCGAACACCATCCGGTGCTCGCCCTCCATGTCCAGCGCGAAGCCGTAGCCGGTCGGCAGCAGGTCGAGGACCTCGGCGCCGGTGACGGTGAAGTGCTTGGAGTCCTTGCCGGCGTAGCGGCGCAGCTCCTTCAGCGAGCTGAACATCGGGATGACCGGCGTCGGCGTGTTGTGCAGGGCCAGGAAGCCCGGCCGGTCGCCGCGCGGGCAGTGCACCTTGGAGGTGATGAAGATGGCCTGGAAGTCCTCCACCGCCATCGAGCCGGTGGTGAAGGCCCGGACGGCGTCGGCCAGGGACGGCGGCGACGGCTCCGGATAGAGGGACTGCTGCGCGTTCGGCGGCTGCTCGCCGTACGGGCCGGGGCCGGGCATGCCGCTCATGCCCGGCTGCGGCCCCGCCTGCTGGTAGGGGTCGCCCGGGTACGCGTTCTGGTCATAGCCGTACACACGGACAGGCTATCGGGAGCGCGGGCCCCCGCGTGGGCGTCGATCCTGACAAGAGCGGACCGTCCCGCCTTGTGGGACGTGACCACGTTCATACGGTAATCATCGGAGGATTCCCGGGCGGGGGCTTGAAACAAGTTACCGCTGGGTAGCATCATGAGGCCTACTGGTGGGTACGGGCGCCCGAACGCGGAGATGTCCCGGAAGCGACGAACCGGAGATAACGGCCATGGGTCACTACAAGTCCAACCTGCGCGACGTGGAGTTCAACCTCTTCGAGGTGTTCGGCCGCGAGCAGGTGTACGGCACCGGACCGTTCGCGGAGATGGACGTCGAGACCGCGAAGAACATCCTGAGCGAGATCTCGCGCCTCGCCGAGAACGACCTCGCCGCGTCCTTCACCGACACCGACCGCAACCCCCCGGTCTTCGACCCCGAGACCAGCACCGCACCGGTCCCGGCGGCCTTCAAGAAGAGCTACCAGACCTTCATGGACGCCGAGTGGTGGCGCCTGGGCATCCCGGAGTCGATCGGCGGCCAGGTCACCCCGAACTCGCTGATCTGGGCCTTCGCCGAGCAGATCCTGGGCTCCAACCCGGCCATCTGGATGTACTCCTCCGGCCCGGCCTTCGCCGGCGTCATCGCCGAGGAGGGCACCGAGCAGCAGCTCGAGATCGCCAAGCGGATGACCGACCGCCTGTGGGGCTCCACCATGGTCCTCACCGAGCCGGACGCCGGCTCGGACGTGGGCGCCGGCCGCACCAAGGCGATCCAGCAGGAGGACGGCTCCTGGCACATCGAGGGCGTCAAGCGCTTCATCACCTCGGGCGAGCACGACATGTCCGAGAACATCGTCCACATGGTGCTGGCCCGCCCCGAGGGCGGCAAGCCGGGCACCAAGGGCCTGGGCCTGTTCATCGTCCCCAAGTACGACTTCGACTGGGAGACCGGCGAGCTGGGCGAGCGCAACGGCGTCTACGCCACCAACGTCGAGCACAAGATGGGCCTGAAGGCCTCGAACACCTGCGAGATGACCTTCGGCGCCAAGCACCCGGCCAAGGGCTGGCTGCTCGGCGAGAAGGTCGACGGCATCCGCCAGATGTTCAAGATCATCGAGTTCGCCCGGATGATGGTCGGCACGAAGGCCATCGCCACCCTCTCCACCGGCTACCTGAACGCGCTGGAGTACGCCAAGGAGCGCGTGCAGGGCGCCGACATCTCGCAGTTCCTGGACAAGACCGCCCCGCGCGTCACCATCACCCACCACCCGGACGTGCGCCGCTCGCTGCTGACCCAGAAGGCGTACGCCGAGGGCATGCGCGCCCTGGTGCTGTTCACCGCCTCCGTCCAGGACGACATGACGGCCGCCAAGCTGCGCGGTGAGCGCGACGAGGCCGCCGAGCGCCTGAACGACCTGCTCCTGCCGATCGTCAAGGGCTACGGCTCGGAGAAGTCCTACGAGCAGCTCGCCCAGTCCCTGCAGACCTTCGGCGGCTCCGGCTACCTGCAGGAGTACCCGATCGAGCAGTACATCCGGGACGCCAAGATCGACACCCTCTACGAGGGCACCACGGCCATCCAGGGCCAGGACTTCTTCTTCCGCAAGATCGTCAAGGACGGCGGCCAGGCGCTCACCGCGCTGTCCGAGCAGATCCAGAAGTTCCTCGGCTCCGCCGCGGGCGGCGACGCCCTGGCCGCCGAGCGCGAGCTGCTCGCCAAGGCCGCCGGCGACCTGGAGGCCATCGTCGGCAAGCTGCTCGCCGACCTCTCCTCGGTCGAGCAGGACGTCAAGAACATGTACAAGGTGGGCCTCAACACCACCCGCCTGCTGATGGTCTCCGGCGACGTCGTGGTCGGCTGGCTGCTGCTGCGCCAGGCCGCGGTGGCCCTGGCCAAGCTGGAGGCCGGCGCCTCCGGGAAGGACGTGCCGTTCTACCAGGGCAAGGTCGCGGCCGCCCGCTTCTTCGCCAGGAACGTGCTGCCCACCGTCGCCCCGCAGCGCCTGATCGCCGAGGGCATCGACAACGAGATCATGGAGCTGGCGGAGGAGGCGTTCTGACGCCCACCCGTCTCCCGGCCGTCCCCCTTCACCGGGCACGCCGCGCGTGACACCTTCCTGACCGCCTGACCCCACCCTCACACCGAAGGGCCCGGTCCCGCCGACCGGGTCCTTCGGTGTACCCACCGGCGGCACGGCCGCGGTACCGATGGTCCAGCGGCTGTGAAGGGGGCGTCAGTTCACGTTTCTGTCTGCGTTCTGCATCCGTTGGGATGCTCCGAGTGTCATGTCCGTGTACGGGCATATGCTCAAGGTGCGAGGCCGATCCCCCATTTCGGCCCCGGCCCTCCCTCGACCCAGGAGCAGCATGTCGACCGCCGCCCGCCAGGCCTTCTTCGACCGGACGCACACCGATGACCTGATCGCCTTCCTCGGCACCTCGCCGTCGCCCTATCACGCGGTCGCGAGCGCGGCCGAGCGTCTGGAGAAAGCCGGCTTCCGGCAGGTGCTGGAAACGGACTCCTGGGACGGCGTGGCCGGCGGCCGGTACGTCGTCCGCGGCGGCGCGCTGATCGCCTGGTACGTGCCGGCCGGCGCGGGACCGGAGACACCGTTCCGCGTGGTCGGCACCCATACCGACTCGCCCAACCTGCGGGTCAAGCCGATCCCCGACACCGGGTCGGCGGGCTGGCGGCAGGTCGCGGTGGAGATCTACGGCGGGGTGCCGCTCAACACCTGGCTCGACCGGGACCTCGGCCTCTCCGGCCGGCTCACCCTGCGCGACGGCAGCCGGCGGCTGGTCCAGCTGGACGAGCCGCTGCTGCGCGTGCCGCAGCTGGCGATCCACCTGGACCGCCAGGTCAACGACGGCATGAAGCTGGACAAGCAGCGCCACCTCACGCCGATCTGGGGCCTCGGCCCGGTCGACGAGGGCTCGCTGATCGGCTACGTCGCCCAGCGGGCGGGGCTCGACGCGGAGGAGGTGACCGGCTGGGACCTGATGACCCATGACGTCCAGCCGGCCTCCTACCTGGGCCGGGACCGCGAGCTGCTGGCCGGCCCGCGGCTGGACAACCTGCTCTCGGTGCACGCCGCCACCGCCGCGCTGGCCGCGGTGGCCACCGCCGCCGAGACGGACGGCGCGGCGCTGCCGTACATCCCGGTGCTGGCCGCCTTCGACCACGAGGAGACCGGCAGCGAGTCGGACACCGGCGCGCAGAGCCCGCTGCTCGGCAACGTCCTGGAGCGCAGCGTGTACGCGCGCGGCGGCGGCCTGGAGGACCGGGCCCGGGCGCTGGCCGGCACCGTCTGCCTCTCCTCCGACATGGGCCACGCCGTCCACCCGAACTACAGCGAGCGGCACGAGCCGGGCCACCACCCGCTGCCCAACGGCGGTCCGATCCTCAAGGTCAACGTCAACAACCGGTACGCCACCGACGGTGTCGGCCGGGCGGTGTTCGCGGCGGCCTGCGAGAAGGCCGGCGTGCCGTGGCAGACCTTCGTCTCCAACAACGCCATGCCCTGCGGGACCACGATCGGCCCGATCACCGCGGCCCGCCTCGGCATCCAGACCGTGGACTGCGGCATCGCGGCGCTCTCCATGCACTCGGCGCGCGAGCTGTGCGGCGCGGAGGACCCGTACCTGCTGGCGAGCGCGATCAAGGCGTTCCTGGAGGGCTGAGCCCCCGCAGGACGCGGAAGGGGCCCGGCGAGCAGCGCGCTCGCCGGGCCCCTTCGTCCGTTCCGCGGGCGGCTACTCCAGACCCGCCAGCACCAGCGGCAGCCGGCGCGCGCCGCCGGCGGTGAGCTTCACCGGCACGCCCCAGTCCTGCTGGTGGACGTGGCAGGCCGGGTACTCGATCGCCGGGTCGTCGTCGCAGGACGCCGCCATCGCGGAGACGTGCAGCACGCCCTCGGCCACCGTGTCGGAGAGCACCAGCTCACGGGAGAGCGCGCTGTCCGCGCCCGCGCCGGAGACCAGCAGTTCGGGCGGGGTGGCGCTGACCAGCAGCCGGGTGGACGGGCCGTAGCGCTCGTCCAGCTTCTGGCCGGTGGGCGCCCGGAAGACCACGTCCAGCCGCAGCGCGCCCGGCGCGACCTCGGTGGCGGCCCGCTGGGTGCGGTGCGCCACCGCGTCCACCCGGACGGCCTCCTCGGGCAGCCGCAGCCGGGTCAGCCGGTGCCGGGCGGACTCGACCACCACGATGTCGCCGTCGGCCAGCACCGCGCCGGAGGGCTCGCGCAGGTCGGTGGCCAGCGTGCTGACCTCGCCGCTCGCCGGGTCGTAGCGGCGCAGCGCGTGGTTGTAGGTGTCGCTGACGGCCACCGAGCCGTCCGGCAGCACGGTCACGCCCAGCGGGTGCTGGAGCAGCGCCTGTCCGGCCGCGCCGTCCCGGTGCCCGAAGTCGAACAGGCCGGTGCCGACGGCGCTGTGCACGGTCTTGGTTTCACGTGAAACCCAGCGCAGCGCCGAGGTCTCGGAGTCGGCGACCCAGAGCCGCTCGCCGTCCGCGGAGACGGCCAGGCCGGAGGGCTGGGCGAACCAGGCCTCGGCGGCGGGTCCGTCGACCAGGCCCTCGTTGGTGGTGCCGGCCGCGACGCCGACGGTGCCGGCGGCCGGGTCGTACGCCCACAGCTGGTGGACGCCGGCCATCGCGATCCAGACCCGGCCGTCGAACCAGGCGACGTCCCACGGCGAGGAGAGGTCCACCTCGCGGGCCGGGCCCTCGGTCGCCGAGCCCTGCCACCACTGCCGGCCGGTGCCGGCCAGGGTGGTCACGTGGCCGTCCGCGAGCCGGACGCCGCGCAGTGCGTGGTTGACGGTGTCGGCGACGATCACGTCGTACTCGGCGGTGCCCTCCGGCAGCAGCGCGAGGCCCTGCGGCTCGCTGAACCGGGGGCCGTGGCCGTCCACCAGGCCGCGCACCCCGTCGCCGATCCGGCGCACCACGGTCTCGCCGTCGGCCTCCAGCTCGACCAGCGAGTGGTGACCGGAGTCGGCCACCAGGAAGTGGCCGTTCGGCAGCCGGACGGCCTTGCCCGGGAACTTGAGGTCCCCGGCGGTCGGCTCGGGCGCCACGTACGGGCCGTCGCCGCGCCGCAGGGTGCCCTTGGCGGCGTGCTCCGCCTCCAGCTCCTCGACCAGCCGGGCGATCGCGTGCGCGTGCCCCTCGCCGGCGTGCTGGGCGACCACGTACCCCTCCGGGTCGATCACCACCAGTGTCGGCCAGGCGCGCACCGCGTACTGCTTCCAGGTCGCGAGCGCCGGGTCGTCCAGTACCGGGTGGTGCACCTCGTACCGGTCCACCGCGTCCACCACGGCCCGGTGGTCGGCCTCGTGCACGAACTTGGGCGAGTGCACGCCGACGATCACCACGGTGTCCCGGTGCTTCTCCTCCAGCTCCCGCAGCTCGTCGAGGACGTGCAGGCAGTTGATGCAGCAGAACGTCCAGAAGTCCAGAATGGTGATCTTGCCCCGGAAGTCGGCGAGCGTCAGCTCCTTGCCGCCGGTGTTCAGCCAACCGCCTGCCCCGACCAGCTCGGGGGCGCGTACACGTGCACGAGATGCCATGGGCCAATCAAACAGCACCGGCCCGGCCGGCATTCCGGCGGCGGGCCGGGGCGGGGGGCCGGGCCGGGCGGGTTCAGAGGATGAGGTGGGGGAGGAAGCGGGCGCCCTGGTGGGTGATGGGGCTGTCGTCGGTCTCGCGGATGCCGAGGCCGGCGGCCTCGCCGTCGACCACCCAGGTGCCGAGGACGGGGCGGTTGCCGTCGAAGTCGGGCAGCGGGTGGAGCTGCTGGTAGCAGTGGCCCTCGGCGCCGTAGCGGTCCGGGTCGCCGGCCCAGTCGGCGAGCCGGGTCTCGCGGCCGCCCGGCTCGACGATGCGCACGCCCGCGCCCTCGCGGCCGAGCAGCGGCTTGGCGGCGTAGCCCGGGCCGTCCGGGTCGGCGAGCTCGCGCGGGCCGTCCAGGTAGGCGGGCAGCAGGTTGGGGTGGCCCGGGTACAGCTCCCAGAGGACGGCCAGCAGGGCCTTGTTGGAGAGCAGCATCTTCCAGGCCGGCTCGATCCACATTGTGGAGCCGGTGGAGCCGCCGTGGTCGACGACGTCCAGCAGCTGCTCGGCGAACTCGTCGGTGGCCAGCCACTCCCACGGGTAGAGCTTGAACGCGGCGCGGACGAAGCGGTGCTCCAGGTCGACGAAGCGCCCGGACAGGCCGTCCCAGCCGATGTCCTCCATGGCGATGCCGACCGTCTCGATGCCGGCCTGCTCGGCGCACTCCTGGAGGTAGAGGGTGGTCATCCAGTCCTCGCCCTCGGTGTCGCCGCGCGAGTGCGCGAAGTGCACCGGGCCGGGCGGCAGCAGGTGCTTCTGCCGGCCCCAGGCGGCGACCAGCCGCTCGTGCAGCGAGTTCCACTGGTCGGCGTGCGGGAACCGCTCCTCCATCCAGAACCACTGGGGTCCGGCCGCCTCGATCAGCGAGGTCGGGGTGTCGGCGTTGTACTCGAACAGCTTCGCCGGGCCGGTGCCGTCGTAGGCGAGGTCGAACCGCCCGTAGAGGGTGGGCTGTTCGTCGCGGCGGTGCCAGGACTCGGTGACGGCGGCGGCGAGCCGCGGGTCGGTGATGCCGTAGTCGGCGAAGCGGCCGGTACGGACCACGTGGCCGGCGGCGGCCAGCGACATCTCGTGCAGCTCCTCGACCACCTCCTCCAGCGCCTCCACCTCGGGCAGCGAGAACTCGTAGTATGCGGACTCGTCCCAGTAGGCGTGCGGGCCGCCCTGGTTGCACGGGTCCGAGCACATCGCGTAGATGAGGCCCTGGCCCTCGACGGTGGCCAGCCAGTCGGGGCGGGGTTCGAGGGTGCGGCGGCGCACGGCGGATCAGCCCCCGCCCGAGCCGCTGGAGCCGGACGGGCAGCCGAAGCCGCCGCGCTTGGTGGCGGCCTTGTCGAAGGTGCCGCCGGTGGCGGTGGTGCCGCCCGAGCCGCAGTAGTACCAGCGGCCGGCGGTGGTGGTGCTGCTCTTGGTGGTGCAGGAGTGGCTGTCGAGGACCTTGAGGGTGGCCGGGTCGACGCAGCGGCTCGGCGGGTTCTTCCCGGAGGAGGACGAGCAGCCGGAGAGCGCGAGGGCGAGGGTGCCGACCATGCCCAGGGCGACGAAGCCGGAGCGGCGGCGGGAGGCGGCCCCCGGCGTCGCGCCGTCCGCCGCGGGGGCGCCCGGTGCGGCGGCCACGGGTGCGGCGGCCGGGGGCTTTGCGGCGGCCGGTCCGGGGATGTCCGGTATCCGGGTGGAACTGGCGGGCGACGGCTGGGTCATGGCGTCCGATGGTACGCGTGCCCCTGTTGGTGCGGGAGGGGTCCGTTCCCTCTCGGAACCAGGCCGTGATGGGTTATCTTTTGCCGATCCTTGACCGCGGGAGGGGGCCCGCGCGCGGGTGGCCCGGCCCACGGCGTGCGACCTGCGACACGGACCCGGGGGGCCACACACCCATGAACGACATCCTGCACGGTCTCGGCGCGGCGGCGGCCTTCGGCGGCGTCGGCGTGGTTCTGCTGCTGCTCGGCATCGTCCTGGTGGACGTCCTGACACCGGGCAAGCTCGGCCGGCAGATCTGGGTGGAGCGCAACCGCAACGCGGCCGTGCTGCTCAGCTCGGCGCTGCTCGGCATCGGCGGCATCGTCTTCACCGCGATCCTCTACACCTACGAGGACTTCGGGAAGGGCCTGGCCTCCACCGCCTGCTTCGGCGTCCTCGGCCTGGTGCTGATGGCCGTCGCGTTCTGGGTGGTGGACGTGCTGACGCCGGGCAAGCTGGGCGCGATCCTCGTCGACCCGGAGCCGCACCCGGCGGTCTGGGTGACCGCCAGCTGCAACCTCGCGGTGGCGGCGATCGTGTCCGCCTCGATCGCCTGACCCCGGCCCGCTCAGGGGTGCGGGGCGTCGTTCAGCACGTGCTGCCGGCCCCAGGCGCCCAGCGGTGCCAGCGCCTCGTTGAGCCGCCGTCCGGCCGCCGTGAGCGAGTACTCGACCCGCGGCGGCACCTCGTCGTACGAGGCGCGGTGCACGATGCCGTCCGCCTCCAGCTCGCGCAGGTGGGCGGCGAGCACCTTCTCGGTGATCCCCGGCACCTGCCGGCGCAGCTCGCCGAAGCGCAGGTGCGGCCGCTCGCCCAGCGCCCAGAGGATCAGCACCTTCCACTTGCCGCCGATGACGTCCATCGCGGCGTCGATCCCGCAGACGTACGCACCGGGCCTCGGCACGGTTGCCGCCATGTCCTGTCCCACCCCTTCGCCGGCCTGCTCGCTCACCTCAGGGTAACCACCCACTCCCACGTGCGTACTTGATCGTTCCCGGGGCCGGAACGAGGCTGGCCGGCATGACACAGAACGCCGCTGACGCCGTTTCGAAGACCCCGCTCACCCTGCTCGGCCTCGGTGCGATGGGCACCGCGCTGGCCGGGGCATGGCTGGACGCCGGGCATCCGCTCACCGTCTGGAACCGCACCGCCGCCCGGGCCGAACCGCTGGCCGCCCGGGGCGCCGCCGTCGCCGCCACCGCGGCCGAGGCGGTCGCCGCCAACGGGCTGGTGGTGGTCTGCCTGCTCGACGACGCCTCGGTCGAGGAGGCGCTGGCCGGCGCCGACCTCACCGGCAAGGACGTCGTCAACCTGGTCACCAGCACCCCCGGCACGGCCCGCGCCCGCGCGGCCCGGGTGACCGGGCGCGGCGCCCGCTACCTGGACGGCGGCATCATGGCCGTCCCGCCGATGATCGGGGTCCCGCAGGCCGGCCCGTACGTCTTCTACAGCGGCTCCCCGGAGCTGTTCGAGGAGCACCGCGTGACCCTGGAGGCCCCGGCCGGCGCGCGGTACGTCGGCGAGGACGCCGGCTTCGCCGCGCTGCACGACGTGGCGCTGCTGAGCGCGATGTACGGCATGTTCGCGGGCGTCGCACACGCCTTCGCGCTGGTCCGCGGCGAGTCCGTCGACCCGCGCGCGCTGGCCCCGCTGCTGTCCTCCTGGCTCACCGCGATGACCGGCTCGGTCGCGGCCACCGCCGGGCAGCTGGCGGCCGGTGACTACACCGAGGGCGTCGTCTCCAACCTGGCGATGCAGGTCGCCGGGGTGCCGACCTTCCTGCGGACCGCCGAGGAGCAGGGCGTGAGCGGCGAACTGCTCACGCCCTACTTCGAGCTGATGCGCCGCCGCCTGGACGCCGACCCGGCCCGCCACGGCGTGGAGGACCTCACCGGCGTGGTCGACCTCCTGCGCGGGTAGGGCTCCCGCCCCCGGCCCCCTGCCGGTCCTCCCGTTCAGCCGGCCGCCGGGCGGTCGGCCGCCGGTCGGTCGGTGGGCAGGCGGCGGCGCAGGGCGGGGTCGGTGAGGGCGCGGGGGCGCCAGACGCCGTCCGGGGGGTAGACGTCGGTGCCGGGCGGGACGATGGCGTCGATGCGGTCCAGGGTGGCGTCGTCGAGCACCAGGTCGGCGCCCCTGAGGGCGGCCTCCAGCTGGCCGGGGGTGCGCGGTCCGATGATCACCGAGGTGACCGCCGGGTGCGCCAGCGGGAAGGCGAGGGCCAGCTCGGGCAGGGTACGGCCGAGGTCCTCGGCGACGGCGGTCAGGGCCTCGACGGCGTCCAGCTTGGCCTGGTTGACCGGCAGCGCCGGGTCGAAGCGGGCCGGCATCAGGGCGGCCCGCCCGCTGCCCAGGTCGATCGGCCGGTCCTTGCGGTAGCGGCCGGTGAGGAAGCCGGAGGCGAGCGGCGACCAGGTCAGCGCCCCCATGCCGAGCCGCCGCACGGTCGGCAGGACGTCCCGCTCGACGCCGCGGGCGAGCAGCGAGTACGGCGGCTGCTCGGTGCGGAAGCGGGGCAGGCCGCGCCGCTCGGCGACGTGGTGGGCCTCGACGAGCTCATGGGCCGGGAAGGTCGAGCAGCCGAAGGCGAGGATCTTGCCGGCCCGCACCAGGTCGCCGAGGACGGCCAGGGTCTCCTCCAGGTCGGTGCCGGGGTCCGGCCGGTGCACCTGGTAGAGGTCGATCCGGTCGGTGCGCAGCCGGCGCAGGCTCTCCTCGACCTCGCGGACGATCCAGCGGCGGGAGTTGCCGCCGCGGTTGCGGCCCTCGCCCATCGGGAAGTGCACCTTGGTGGCGAGCACGACGTCGTCGCGGTCGCCGCGGGCCTGCAGGGCCTTGCCGACGATCTCCTCGGACTCGCCGGCCGAGTACATGTCGGCGGTGTCCACGAAGTTGACGCCCGCGTCGAGTGCGGCGTGGACGATCCGGGCGCAGTCGTCGTGGTCGGGGTTGCCGATCGCGCCGAACATCATCGTGCCGAGGCAGTAGGCGCTGACCTCGATGCCGGTGCCGCCGAGGGTGCGGTAACGCATGGTGGTGGTCCCCCTGGGGTGTGCGGGTGTACGGGCGTGCGGGTGTACGGGTGTACGGGTGTGCGGGGCGCTGATTCCGACTGCCGACCCTAGGAGTTGGAGTGCGCTCCAAGGCAAGGGCCGTTTCCCCGACGTCGGCAGGTGTTGCCGAAACAGCAACGAAAGTTGCCCGCCGCCCGGCGGTCGGCGCAGCCTGGCGGTGGAGGTGATCGCCGTGAGCGACACGCGAAACGGGACTGTTCCCGAGATCCCCGCCGGCACCGACGGCCATGACGTCGTGGTGGTCGGCGGCGGCGCCGCCGGACTGAACGCGGCCCTGGTCCTGGCCCGGGCCTGCCGCCGGGTGGCCGTGGTGGACGCCGGGCAGCCGCGCAACGCCCCGGCCGCGCGGATGGGGGGCTTCCTCTCCCGGGACGGCATGGCCCCGGCCGCGCTGCTGGAGACCGGCCGCGCCGAACTGGCGGGGTACGGGGTCGACCTGCTCGACGCCCGGGTGGACCACATCGAGCCGGCGCCGTCCCCGCGGGGCCCCGCCTTCGACGTCCACCTGGCCGGCGGTCCGGCGCTGCGGGCCCGCCGGGTGGTCGTCGCCACCGGGCTGCGCGACGGCCTGCCGGAGCTGCCCGGCCTGGCCGAACGCTGGGGCCGCGACGTGCTGCACTGCCCGTACTGCCACGGCTACGAGGTCCGCGACCGCCCGCTCGGGGTGCTCGGCACCCACCCGGGCGCGGTGCACCAGGCGCTGCTGCTGCGCCAGTGGTCGGCGGACGTGGTGCTGCTCGCGCACACCCTGGAGCTCTCCGCGGACGACCGGGCCCGGCTCGCCGCCCGGGGCGTGCGGGTCGTCGAGGGCGAGCTCAAGCGGGTGGTCGTCACCGACGACCGGCTGCGCGGCGTCGAACTGGCGGACGGCACGGCGGTGCCGCGCGAGGCGGTGTTCCTGTTCCCCCGGGCGGTGCCCCGGGACGCCCTGCTGTTCGGCCTGGCCTGCGAGCGGGACGCGCAGGGCTGGGTGACCACCGACCGCACGGGCCGCACCAGCGTGCCGGGGGTGTGGGCGGTGGGCAACGTCGCCGACCCGCGCGCCCAGGTGGTCACCGCCGCCGGGGCGGGCGCCGCGGCGGCGTTCGCGCTCAACCACGACCTGGTGGACGAGGACGTCGAGCACGCCCTCGCCGCCGCCTGAGTCGACCCATCGAGAGGACGGAGTTCCCCATGACCCGGCACGCCGATATCCACGCCCACACCCACGCGCAGCACGGCCACGCGCAGCACGGCCACGGCCATGCTCACGGCCACGGCCAGGACGCCGACTTCGACTGGGACGCCCTCGCCGTCCACCTGGAGCGCGAGGCCGAGGTCCAGGCCCCGGCCGTCACCGAGGCCGCCCGGTGGCTGGGCGGGCTGCTGGACGGCACCCCGGTCCGCCGGGTGCTCGACGTGGGCAGCGGCCCCGGCGTGATCGCCGGGCTGCTCGCGGACGCCTTCCCGGCCGCCGAGGTGGTCGCCGTCGACCAGTCCGAGGCCCTGCTGGAGCGCGCCCGCACCCGCTCGGCCGGTCGCGTCGCCACCCACCGGGCCGACCTGCCCGAGGACTTCGGCACGCTCGGCGCCGCCGACCTGGTCTGGTCCGGCAACGCGATCCACCACCTCGGCGACCAGCAGGCCGCGCTCACCGCGCTGGCCGCCACCCTGCGCCCGGGCGGCGTGCTGGCCGTCGCCGAGCGCGGCCTGCCGGCCCGCTACCTCCCGCGCGACCTCGGTCTCGGCCGTCCGGGCCTCCAGGCCCGCCTGGACGCGGCGCACGAGGACACCTTCACGGCGATGCGCGAGTCCGCCCCGGGCTCGGTGGCCGTGGTCGAGGACTGGCCGGCCATGCTGGCCGCCGCCGGCCTGGTGCCCTCCGGCACCCGGACCTTCCTGGTCGACCGCCCGGCCCCGCTGGACACCTCGGCCCGCGAGTTCCTGCACGTCCAACTCACCCGCCGCCGGGAGCAGTTCGCCGACCTGCTGGACGCCGGCGACCTCGCCGCCCTGGACGCCCTGCTGGACCGCGACGCGCCCACCGGCATCCTCACCCGCCCCGACGCCTTCTACCTCGCCGCCCTCACCGTCCACACCGCCCGCGCGGCCGACGCCCGATAGGGCGGTCCTGTGGATCAGGTCGGGACGAGGCCGGGGGCGCGCGTGCCCCGGCGTCGTGGCCCCGGGCCGGTCTTCAGGACACGTCCCGGGCGAGCGGCCGGTGCCGCGCAGGTCCGGGAGGTGGAGCGGGCGGTGTCCGACGCGCCCGCCGAGGCCGCACGGGTACGCAGGCGCGCGTCGCCCCGCCGGGCAGGACGGGCAGCGGCTCGCCCCGGCCGAGGACGCGGCAGGGGAGCCGGGTACCGCCGGGGGGCGCGCCGCTCGTGGTGGTCATCCGCCGATCGTCGCAACGCCCCCCACGGCGCGGGCAGGACGGGTCGGCCGCCCTCCCGGTACGGGGAGAGCGGCCGTCCCGCGCTCTACTCGCCGCCGCCGAAGCGCTCGGTCCAGGTGGCCAGGTCCTCGTCGGTGATCTTGGCGAACAGCACCGGCGGGACCGTGAACGGCGTGCCGGCCGGCACCGCGTCCAGCGCCCGCGCCGCGTCCGCGTCCACCCAGGCGGCGGTGCGCGCCGGGGCGTCGGCGGGCAGGGCGAAGGCCTCGCGCATCGCCCGCGCCGCCGTCGGGATGAACGGCTCGGAGACCACCGCGTACAGGTGGATGAGGTTCATCGCCGTGCGCAGCGTCAGCGCCGCCGCCTCCGGGTCGGTCTTCACCTGCAGCCAGGGCGCCTTCTCGTCCAGGTAGGCGTTGCCCGCGCTCCACAGGGTGCGCAGGCTCTGCGCCGCCTTGCGGAAGTTGAGCGCCTCCAGCTGCGTCTCGTAGTCGGCCAGCAGCTCGGCGATCTGCGCGCCCAGCCGCTGCTCCGCCTCGCCCGCCGGGTTCCCGGCCGGCACGTCGTCGCCGAACCGCTTGCGGCTGAACGACAGCACCCGGTTGACGAAGTTGCCGAGGGTGTCGGCGAGGTCCTTGTTGACCACCGAGGCGAAGAGGTCCCAGGTGAAGCTGGAGTCGTCCGACTCGGGCGCGTGCGCCATCAGGAAGTAGCGCCAGTAGTCGGCGGGCAGCAGCTCCAGGGCGACGTCGGTGAAGATGCCCCGCTTCTGGCTGGTGGAGAACTTCCCGCCGTAGTAGGTCAGCCAGTTGAAGGCCTTGACGTAGTCGACCTTCTTCCACGGCTTGCGCGAGCCGAGGATCGTGGCCGGGAACATCACGGTGTGGAACGGGACGTTGTCCTTGGCCATGAACTCGGTGTAGCGGACGGTCTCGTCCGCCTCGTACCACCAGGACTTCCAGTCCCGCTGCTCGCCGGCCGGCGCCGCGTCCGCCCACTCCTTCGTCGCGCCGATGTACTCGATCGGCGCGTCGAACCAGACGTAGAAGACCTTGCCGGCGGCCGCCAGCTCCGGCCACACATCGGCCGGCACCGGCACGCCCCACTCCAGGTCACGGGTGATCGCGCGGTCCTGCAGGCCCTCGGTCAGCCACTTGCGGGCGATCGAGGAGGCCAGCACCGGCCACTCGTCGCCGTGCGCGGCGACCCAGTCCTCCACCTGCCCGGTCAGCTTCGACTGGAGCAGGAACAGGTGCTTGGTCTCCCGGACCTCCAGGTCCGCGCTGCCGCTGATCGCCGAGCGCGGCTCCAGCAGGTCCGTCGGGTCCAGGACGCGGGTGCAGTTCTCGCACTGGTCGCCGCGCGCCTTGTCGTAGCCGCAGTGCGGGCAGGTGCCGACGATGTACCGGTCCGGCAGGAAGCGGCCGTCCGCGTTGGAGTACACCTGGCGGATCGCCCGCTCCTCGATGAACCCGTTGGCGTGCAGCTCGCGGGCGATCTCCTGGGTGATCTCCCGGTTCTGCGGCGAGGAGCTGCGGCCGAAGTAGTCGAACGACAGCTTGAAGCCGTCGTACACCGCCTTCTGCTGCTCGTGCGCCCGCGCGCAGAACTCCGCCACCGGCAGCCCGGCCTCCTGGGCGGCCAGCTCGGCCGGCGTCCCGTGCTCGTCGGTCGCGCAGATGTACAGCACCTCGTGCCCGCGCCGGCGCAGGTACCGCGCGTAGACGTCCGCCGGCAGCATGGACCCGACCATGTTGCCCAGGTGCTTGATCCCGTTGATATAGGGGAGGGCGCTGGTGATCAGGTGCCGAGCCATCCTCGGATGCTCCGATTTCTCCCGCACGCACCCCTGTCCCGGAGTGCCGCGACGGGCGCAGGGTCTGGGGCGGCGAAGGGAACCGGGCACAGGCGCCGCCTCCCGGGCTGCCGGCCAGAGCGACGTTCCACTGTGGGCGTCCCAATCCTATCGAAGCCCGCCCCGCCCCCTCGCGCCCATTTTTCCGGGGGCGTCGCCCGCCGGGCCCGCCGCGCCCCCCGAGGGGGAGGACGGCGGGATGGCGGCAGGGGGCGGTCAGTCGGCGACGAAGTGGTCGAATTCGCCGGCCTTCACGCCGAGGACGAAGGCGGCCCACTTGCGGGGAGTGGTGCGCACGATGACGGCGTCGTTGCGGGGGTCGCGGATCTCGACCATGCCGTTGACGGTGCGGATCTCCAGGGCGTCGTCGCCCTGGCCGCCGGGGGCGGCCTTCTGCCAGGTGTCCATGGGGAGGGCTCCTTCAGGGGGTGAGGTGGTCGAACTCGCCGCGCTTGACGCCTTCGATGCACAGCGCGAACGTCTGCGGGGTGGTGACGACGACGGAGTCGGGGGCGTCGGACTCGCGGATCTCGATGCGGCCGCCGGCGGCCCGGACTTCGACGCACTGGTTGCTGTTGCCGCTGATCGAGGACTTCTGCCAGTCGCTCATCGGGATTGCCGGCCTTTCAGGTCCGTCAAGACGCCCCGGATGAAGTCGTGGGACTCCCCGGGGCTCAGGGCGAGCGCGTCGGACTCGGCGACGATGGCGCGGTAGGACGCCAAGTCCGCCTCCGAGTCGATGAACTGCGGCCCCTGGGTCAGGTCGATCTGCACCGTGTCGAGTTCGGGGACCGGGCCGTGCGCGAGGAAGAGGTCCTCGCCCGAGCCCGGATAGGTGTCGACGCTGAAGGGGATGGCGCGGAGGGTGACGCCGGGGCGCTCGGCGTCGTCGAGCAGGCTCGCCAGCTGCTCCCGGAGGACCGCCGGGCCGCCGAACTGCATCCGGAGCGCCGCCTCGTGTATGAACGCGGTGAACGGCCTTCCGGCGGAGAGGACTTGCTGGCGTTCGGTGCGGAAGGCGGTCCGGACGTCGGCGTCGTGGCGGGGCAGCGGCGGGCGCAGCCGGGCGAACATCGCGGCGGCGTAGCGACTGGTCTGGAGCAGGCCGGGGATCGAGGTGGTGTTCAGGACGAGCAGGGACTCGGCGTGGTGTTCGAGTTCGGCGATGTCGAGCATGCCGGCGGGGACCCGGCCGCGGAAGTGGTGCCACCAGTGCCTGCCGCGGTCCTGGGTCATCAGGGTCAGGGCCTCGATGAGCGGGAGGTTGGCGCACCGGCAGGCGGCGGCCCAGGAGCGGAGGCGGTCGGCGCTGATGCCGGACTTGCCGTTCTCCATCTGGGAGATCTTGGGAACGTCCGTGCCCAGGGCGGCCGCCATGGCCTTGGGCGTCATGCCGGCGTGCTCGCGCAGCCGGCGCAGTTCCGAGCCGAGTCGTTGCTGGCGCACGCTGGGCGACAGGCGTGGTGGCATGCGCGTCCCTCCTCGCTCGGTGCCTTCGGTGCAGTTTGCCGCCCGGTGGACACCGGGTCCACCGAGTAGCCCGATGGGGTGAAGTGCGCCGGATGCGGTAGCAACTGTTGCCCCTGGAACCCTAGCGTCGTCGACACGGGTCCGGACTGCGTCGGCAGCCGACTCCACCCCTCAACTGGACTGGAGACAGTCGATGTTGCTTCCACCGCGGATCGGGGCCGACCCCGAAGGACCACGTCACGGGCGGCTCCCCGGCACCGGGGAACCGGACGCCGATCGAACGTGCGGGCGGGGGCTTGACCTCGTCGCCGCTTTGGCCGATGACTGGGGTGTGGAACTCATCGGGGTGTGCGGCGAGGCGGTCCGGGCCGTGGCGGCGGTCGATCGCTGATGGCCGTGGTGTTGCTGACGGGCCTGCTGGTGTCGGTGGTCTTCGTCGGAGTGGTGGCGCAGATCATCGCGACCCGTCAGCCGCGGGAACGGCGGTCGGGCAAACGCGACTTGGCGTCCCGCAAGGAGAGGTAGCGGTCAGCCGGCGGCGAGCCGCCGCTCCAGCCGGGTCCGGGCGGCCGGCCACTCGTCGCGCAGCATCGAGAAGTACGCGGTGTCCCGCCAGACGCCACTGGCGCGCCGCTTCTCGCGCCGGTGGACGCCCTCGTACCGCGCGCCCAGCCGCAGGATCGCGTTGCGCGAGCGCTCGTTGAGCGCGTCGGTCTTCCAGAACACCCGACCCATGCCCAACTCGTCGAACGCGTGCGTGAGCAGCAGCAGCTTCGACTCCGTGTTGACGGCGCTGCGCCACACCGACCGGGCGTACCAGGTGCCGCCGATCTCGACGAGCTCGTCCTCCGCGTCGAACGCGTAGTAGCCGGTGATGCCGACGGCCCGGCCGGAGGCGAGGTCGATCACGGCGAACTTCACGGCCTCCCCGGCCGCCGTCTCGGCGAGCCGGACGTCGAGGATCGCCCCCAGTTCCTGCTCCGAGGCCGGCGCGGCGAACGGGATCCACCGCCACACCTCGGGGTCCGGCCCGACGGCGGCCCACAGGCCGGACAGGTGGCGGCGCTCCAGCGGTTCCAGGCGGACGTGGCGGCCGGTGAGGGTGACGGGGACGGGCAGCTTGGCGGTCATGATCGCCAACGGTAGCCCGCGAATGCACTAGAGGCAATGGCTTTTTGTGCTAGTGCAAAATCCCCAAGACAAGAGGAGGCCCCGCGGGCGAACCCGCGGGGCCTCCTCCCAAGCGGCCGACGGGCCTACAGGAACGAGTTGATCTGGATCGTCTCGTCGCGGCCCGGGCCGACGCCGATGGCGGAGATCGGGGCGCCCGACATCTCCTCCAGCGCCTTCACGTACGCCTGGGCGTTCTTCGGCAGCTCGGCGAAGGTCTTCGCCTTGCTGATGTCCTCGCTCCAGCCCGGCAGGGTCTCGTAGACCGGCTTGGCGTGGTGGAAGTCCGACTGGTTGTACGGCAGCTCCTCGACCCGCCGGCCGTCGATCTCGTAGGCCACGCAGACCGGGATCTGCTCCCAGCCGGTGAGCACGTCGAGCTTGGTCAGGAAGAAGTCGGTGAGGCCGTTGACCCGGGTCGCGTAGCGCGCGATCACCGCGTCGAACCAGCCGCAGCGGCGGTCGCGGCCGGTGGTGACGCCGCGCTCGCCGCCGATGCGGCGCAGCGCCTCGCCGTCCTCGTCGAGCAGCTCGGTCGGGAACGGGCCGGAGCCGACGCGGGTGGTGTAGGCCTTCAGGATGCCGATGACCCGGTCGATCTTGGTGGGGCCGATGCCGGAGCCGGTGCAGGCGCCGCCCGAGGTCGGGTTGCTGGAGGTGACGAACGGGTACGTGCCGTGGTCGACGTCGAGCAGGGTGCCCTGGCCGCCCTCCAGCAGGACGACCTTGCCGGCCTTCAGCGCCTCGTCGAGCACCAGGGTGGTGTCGGCCAGGAACGGCTTGATCTTGTCCGCGTAGCCCAGGTACTCCTCCAGCACCAGGTCGGCGGGGATGGCACGGCGGTTGTACAGCTTGACCAGCAGCTGGTTCTTGTCGTGCAGCGCCGCCTCGATCTTCTGGCGCAGGATCGACTCGTCGAAGAGGTCCTGGACCCGGATGCCGACGCGGTTGATCTTGTCCGCGTAGGTCGGGCCGATGCCGCGGCCGGTGGTGCCGATCCGGCGCTTGCCGAGGAAGCGCTCGGTGACCTTGTCCAGGGTGCGGTGGTACGGCGTGATCAGGTGGGCGTTGCCCGAGACCAGCAGCTTGGAGGTGTCGATGCCGCGCTCGTTCAGGCCGTTGAGCTCGGAGAGCAGCACGCCCGGGTCGATGACGACGCCGTTGCCGATCACCGGCGTCACATTCGGGCTGAGGATGCCGGAAGGCAGCAGGTGCAGCGCGTACTTCTGGTCGCCGATGACCACCGTGTGACCGGCGTTGTTGCCGCCCTGGTAGCGGACGACGTAGTCGACGGAGCCGCCGAGGAGGTCGGTCGCCTTCCCCTTGCCCTCGTCTCCCCACTGAGCGCCAACGAGCACGAGTGCCGGCACAGGCGTACACCCCTTCCGGTTGGGGCATCCTGCGTAGGCCGCAGTCTGCCCCGAGATAGACGAAGCCCCTGGCGCAATAGCGCAAGGGGCTCTTGCACCGAGAGATTACCTGAGGAAGGACCGGTTGTGTCGTCCCTGTCCACGCCTGCAACCGGCGGCCCGGAGCCGCTTCTCCTGCTCCTCGACCCGGCGGCCCGGCAGTCCGACGGCGAGTCGGTGCGGATCGCGAAGGACGTTCTCTCCGGTGGGACGGACGTCAAGGTGGCCTATCCGGAGACGCCCTCCGAGCTCGACCGGATGCTTTCGCACCGCGGTCGGAGGCGACCGGTGGTGATCGGTTCCGATCTCGCGCTCCAGCGGGTGCTCCAGGCGCTGTACCGCCAACGTGAGCTGGGGACGGACCCGGTGGGCCTGGTGCCGGTCGGCCGGCCGGAGGAGGTGGCGGCGGCCCGCGGGCTGGGCGTGCCGGTGGCCCCGGTGGCGGCGGCGCGGGCGGTGCTGGCGGGGACGGTGCGCAAGCTGGACCTGCTGGTCGACGACGGTGGCGGGGTGGCGCTCGGCGGGGTGCGGATCTCCGGGAGCGGGATACGGCGCCCGGCGGGCCGTCCGAGCGGCTGGCGTTCGCTATGGGCGAAACTGGCTGCGGCCGAGCAGGGGACCGTACTCACCCCGGAGCGGATCGCGCGCACCGGGGCGGCGGGGCGCGCCGCGCGCGCCGAGCCCGGCCTGGGCGAGCCGAGCTCGCGGCTGCGGGTCGAGGCGGACGGCCGGCTGCTCGCCGACGTGCATCGGCCGGTCCGGGTGGTCCAGGTGACCCTGCCGGCCGGCGAGGGCGTGATGGAGATCGTGGTGCGCGCCCCCGGGGCCCTGCTCCGGGCCCGGGCGGCCAGCGTCTCGGTGGCCGGGCGCGGCTTCGGGTACGAGGCGGACGGCCACCCGGTGGGCCCGGTCCGGGCCCGCACCTGGACGGTCCATCCGGGGTGCTGGGGCCTGCTGCTGCCCGCCGACCGGCCGTCCCGCGCCGAGCGGGCCCCCGGGTGAGCAGGCTCACGTTGGACGAACGCCGGACGAACGCGCGGCGAAGCCCCGGGCACGGCCGGAACGCGCCAACGGGCGCGAATCGCAAGGCCGGGCGCGTGCGCCGGCCGCCCCGGGGCGCGGAAGTCCGCCGCGGGTAAGGGGTTTCGTCTACGCGCGTTACCGGCGCACACCCGGTCAGATCCGGCCGCCCGGGTGCCGGAAGGGCAGGTCGGCTGGCCTAGACTCGATGGCGTGCCACGTGGTGACGGAAGACTCAACCACGATCTTCTTCCCGGCGAGAAAGGCCCCCAGGACGCTTGCGGCGTCTTCGGTGTCTGGGCTCCCGGCGAGGAGGTCGCCAAGCTCACGTTCTTCGGCCTTTACGCCCTGCAGCACCGCGGTCAGGAATCCGCGGGCATCGCAGTGAGCAACGGCTCCCAGATTCTCGTCTTCAAGGACATGGGACTCGTCTCCCAGGTCTTCGACGAGGCCTCGCTGGGGTCGTTGCACGGGCATATCGCCGTCGGACACGCCCGCTACTCGACCACCGGTTCCTCGGTCTGGGAGAACGCCCAGCCGACCTTCCGGGCGACCGTTCACGGCTCCCTGGCCCTCGGTCACAACGGAAACCTGGTGAACACCGCCGAACTGGCGGCCATGGTCGCCGAACTCCCCGGCGAGGAGCACGTCTCCCGCTCCGGGCGGACGGCCGCGACCAATGACACCGACCTGGTGACGGCGCTGCTCGCCGGCCACCCGGACCTCTCCATCGAGGAGACGGCCAAGGTCGTCCTGCCCAAGGTCAAGGGCGCCTTCTCGCTCGTCTTCATGGACGAGAACACGCTCTACGCCGCCCGTGACCCGCAGGGCATCCGCCCGCTGGTGCTGGGCCGGCTGGAGCGCGGCTGGGTGGTCGCCTCCGAGACGGCGGCGCTGGACATCTGCGGCGCCTCCTTCATCCGCGAGGTCGAGCCCGGCGAGCTCATCGCCATCGACGAGAACGGCATGCGCACCTCCAGGTTCGCCGAGGCCAAGCCCAAGGGCTGCGTCTTCGAGTACGTGTACCTGGCCCGCCCGGACACCACCATCGCCGGCCGCAACGTCCACCTCTCCCGCGTGGAGATGGGCCGCCGGCTGGCGAAGGAGGCCCCGGTCGAGGCCGACCTGGTGATAGCGACGCCCGAGTCCGGCACCCCGGCCGCCATCGGCTACGCCGAGGCCAGCGGCATCCCGTACGGCTCCGGCCTGGTGAAGAACGCCTACGTGGGCCGCACCTTCATCCAGCCCAGCCAGACCATCCGCCAGCTCGGCATCCGGCTCAAGCTCAACCCGCTGCGCGAGGTCATCCGGGGCAAGCGCCTGGTCGTGGTCGACGACTCGATCGTCCGCGGCAACACCCAGCGCGCCCTGGTGAAGATGCTCCGCGAGGCCGGCGCCGCCGAGGTCCACATCCGGATCTCCTCGCCGCCGGTGAAGTGGCCGTGCTTCTTCGGCATCGACTTCGCCACCCGCGCGGAGCTGATCGCCAACGGCATGACCATCGAGGAGATCGGCCGCACGCTCGGCGCGGACTCGCTCTCCTACATCTCGATCGACGGCATGATCGAGGCCACCAAGCAGCCGAAGGACCGGCTCTGCCGGGCCTGCTTCGACGGTGAGTACCCGATGGAGCTGCCGGACCCCGCGCTGCTCGGCAAGCTCCTGCTGGAGGCCGAGATCAAGGGTGGCCAGCAGGCCCCCGCGGTCCGCGGCAAGCCGACCAGCGGCAGCGACCTGGACGGCGTCCAGTCGCTGCTCGGCGGGGCGGGCGCGGCCGACGCGCTGCGCCGCCCGTAACGACGAACCCGCGGTGGGGTCCCGCAACCGGGACCCCGCCGTCGTTCCAACCCCCACCACAGACCCGAAAGGGCCGCACAGCAGTGACTACCGACCAGAACGGCGCCACCTACGCCGCCGCCGGCGTGGACATCGAGGCGGGCGACCGCGCCGTCGAGCTCATGAAGCAGTGGGTGAAGAAGGCCAACCGCCCCGAGGTGGTCGGCGGTCTCGGCGGCTTCGCCGGCCTCTTCGACGTCTCCGCCTTCAAGAACTACGAGCGGCCGCTGCTGGCCTCGGCCACCGACGGCGTGGGGACCAAGGTGGCCATCGCGGCCGCGATGGACAAGCACGACACCATCGGCCACGACCTGGTCGGCATGGTCGTCGACGACATCGTGGTGTGCGGCGCCGAGCCGCTCTTCATGACCGACTACATCTGCGTCGGCAAGGTCGTCCCGGAGCGGGTCGCCGCGATCGTCAAGGGCATCGCCGAGGGCTGCGCGCTGGCCGGCTGCGCCCTGGTCGGCGGCGAGACCGCCGAGCACCCGGGCCTGCTCGGTCCGGACGAGTACGACGTCGCGGGCGCCGGCACCGGCGTGGTCGAGGCGGACGCGCTGCTGGGCGCCGAGCGCGTCCGGGCCGGCGACGTGGTGATCGCGATGGCCGCCTCCGGCCTGCACTCCAACGGCTACTCGCTGGTCCGCCACGTGCTGCTGAACCAGGCCGGCTGGAAGCTGGACCGCAAGGTCGAGGAGTTCGGCCGCACGCTCGGCGAGGAGCTGCTGGAGCCGACCCGGATCTACTCGCTGGACTGCCTGGCGCTGATCCGGGCCACCGAGGTGCACGCCTTCTCGCACGTCACCGGCGGCGGCCTGGCGGCCAACCTGGCCCGGGTGATCCCGGACGGCCTGCACGCCCGCCTGGACCGCGGCACCTGGACCCCGCTGCCGGTCTTCCGGACCGTGGCCGAGGTCGGCAAGGTGGCCACCCTGGAGATCGAGAAGACGCTCAACATGGGCGTCGGCATGGTCGCGGTCGTCCCGCCGCACTCGGTGGACACCGTGCTGGCGGTCCTGGAGGACCGCGGCGTGGAGTCCTGGGTGCTGGGCGACATCGTCGAGCGCACCGCCGAGCACGCGGACGGCGCGGCCCTCTACAACGCCTACGAGGGCTTCACGGCGGGCTGAGCCGCGGACAGGTGACGGGCCCCGCCGGCGGCGTGCCGGCGGGGCCTTCGCACAGGGGCTCCGCGTCCGGCCCGCGGGAACGGCCGGGATGCGGGAACGCCGAAGACCGGCCCGGTGCACTGGGCACCGAGGCCGGTCAGGTCAGACTGGGAGACTACGCGCGACGGCGGGCCTGGGAAGGCCCGGTGCCCGACTCGGTGTCGTCGTCCTCGCCGTCATCGGCGTAACGAGCCGCATACTCCGCGTAAGGGTCATCGTCCTCGTCCTCTTCGATCGGCTCCGGCTCGATCGGGGAGGTGGAGGGCGATACGCCCAGCTCGCTGGAGAGACGATTGGCGTCAAACCCGCCGCTGTTGTACTTCAGCTCGCGGGCGACCTTCGTCTGCTTGGCCTTGGCCCGGCCGCGCCCCATGGGTCGACCCCCTCAACGATGGGGCTCACGGCCCCGAGTCTGACACGTGTTCATGATCAAGAGCGGCCTGCCCGAATGGGGAGAACCGTCCCTTGGAGCATTAACGGTACCTGTTTCTGCCGCTGGACGGTACGTCGTCGGTGTGACGTGGCGCGCACCAGCCGCACCCGCGACCAGGTCGTCCCAGGTCAGGGGAGGTTCCGCGGCTTTCTGCACGCTGTCCGGAGGTGTCTCAGGTCCGTTGTTTCCTCACCGATTATCCCCCCAAGGGGGACGTTGGATCACCCGGTCGGGTGCAGAATCGAGAATCCGGTTCCACATTGTGATGCGCGAGTGATGCGCGGGGGACGGCGAGCGGCCGTCCCCCGCGCGGGTGATCCGGGGCGGGCGGGGATCAGCCCCGGCGGGCGCCCGGCAGCAGCACCGAGCGCAGCGCGCTGATCTCGCGCATCCGCTTCTCGGCGAGGCGGTCGGCGGCGACGGCCGGCGGCACGCCGTCGGAGGCGGCCCGGGTGAAGATCTCCAGGGTGGTGTCGAAGATCCTCGTGGCCTTGTTCTTGGCCCGCTCGAAGTTGAAGCCGTCGATCTCGTCGGCGACCTGGATGACGCCGCCGGAGTTCACCAGGTAGTCCGGGGCGTAGAGGATGCCGCGGTCGGCGAGGTCCTTCTCGACGCCCGGGTGGGCCAGCTGGTTGTTGGCGGCGCCGCAGACGACGACGGTGCCGAACTCGCCCAGCGCGGCCACGCTGTCGTCGGTGAGGGCGCCGCCCAGCGCGCAGGGGGCGTAGACGTCCAGCTTGGCCTGGAGCAGCGCGGCGGTGTCGGCGACCACCTCGACCTCCGGGTGGGCCGCCCGCACGCGGTTGACGGCGGCCTCGGAGACGTCGGTGACGACGACGGTGGCGCCGTCCGCGACCAGGTGGCCGACCAGGTAGTGGCCGACCTTGCCGACGCCGGCCACGCCGACCCGCTTGCCGCGCAGGGTCGGCTGGCCCCAGCGGGCCTGGGCCGAGGCGCGCATGCCCTGGAAGACGCCGAAGGCGGTCAGGATGGACGAGTCGCCGGCGCCGCCGTGCTCGGGCGAGCGACCGGTGACGAACTCGGTCTCGCGCGCCACGACGTCCATGTCCTGGACGTAGGTGCCCACGTCGCAGGCGGTGATGTAGCGGCCGCGCAGCGACTCGACGAAGCGGCCGTAGGCGCGCAGCATCGCCTCGTTCTTGTCCTTGTTCGGGTCGCCGATGATGACGGCCTTGCCGCCGCCGAGGTCGAGCCCGGCCAGCGCGTTCTTGTAGGACATGCCGCGGGAGAGGTTCAGCGCGTCCTCCAGCGCCGCCTCCTCGGAGGCGTACGGGAAGAAGCGGGTGCCGCCGAGGGCCGGGCCCAGCGCGGTGGAGTGGATGGCGATGATCGCCTTCAGCCCGGAGGAGCGGTCGTGGCAGAGCACGACCTGCTCGTGGCCGTCGCCGGTGGCGCCGTCCTGGGAGTTGCCGAAGATCCTGCCGAGCACGCCGGGTGCGGAGTGCGTGGGGGCGGCGGTCTGTACGTCGGTCACTGTGGTGACTCCAGCAATCGAGGCCCGCTTGCTGTGGTGCGGGCGCCTAGGGCGAAGCGTAGCCCCGAGGGCGCCGCCGATCCGCCCCCTTGACGAAGGTCGGGCAGGTTGTCCGAGGGTTGAGACGGGGGCGGTTGCCAGCAGCCCGTTCGTGTCCCGCGGGTGCGTCCGCGAACGGGCCCGCCGTCCGGCCGCCGCCCCGGGCCCGCCGGGTGGCGGCGGCCGGACACTCCCGGGCGGCGGGGGGTGCGTGCGACGATGCAGGACGTGACCGTCGTCCGTACCTCCGTGCTGCCGCCCTACGCCGCGCACCTGCGGGTCTACGAGCCGCTGGCCGCCTTCCCGGAGCCCGAGCGGGCGCACTGGCAGGCCTATGCGGCGGAGCACGGTCCGGACGCCTCGGAGGCGGGCCGCTCGGTGGCCGCGGCGGCGCTGGCGGAGCAGCGCACGGCGCTGGCCGAGGTGGTCGGCCGCACCCCGCGGGCGCTGCCGGAGCGGGAGAGCGAGCGGGCCTTCGTCCGGCTGGTGGACGGTGTGCTGTACGTCTGCCCGTGGGCGACCAGGCTGCGCAACTGGCAGGCGCTGGAGGACCTGCGGGCCGCGGCGCCGGTGGCGCTGGTGGACACCGCGCTGCCGCCGGCCACCCGGGCGGAGGCCGAGGCGGACCGCGAGCGCTGGCGGGCGGAGCACCCGGACGCCCGGCCGTGGATCCTCACCAGCCGCTGGGAGGTGCCGGTGCGGTGGTTCCTGCCGTTCGGGGACGAGGATCGATGCTTCGTTCCCGCAGGGACGGGGGAGAAGAGGGAGGAAGGGGTCCGGGGGGACCAGGCGTCGCTGTTCTATCTGACGCCGATGGCGCAGGCGCGCCGCCGGGTCGCCCGGGCGTACCGGGCGCTGCGCGAGGCGGTGCCGGAAGGGGAGCTGGTGCGGGGGGCGGAGCAGGTCGGGCGGTGGCTGGAGGAGTTCCATCCGAGGTCGCTGGTGGAACTGGACTACGGGGGGCTGGTGCATCTGCTGGGGCCGGAGCGGCTGTTGGCGGACCGTTCGGCCGGGGAGCTGGAGGACGGGCTGCGGGCGCTGCGGGCGGGGGACGAGGCGGAGGCGGTGCGCGCGTACGAGGCGCTGGCGGTGCGCTGGCGGCGGGTGCTGGCGCTGCGCCACGCGAACTGAGCCGGGCGGGCCGGCCGTGGGCCGGGGAGGACGGGGGAGGACGGGGGAGGACGGGGGAGGACCGGCTGAGGAGGCGTCACCGCTGGCCGGAGCGGGTGTCGGTGGTACTTGTAAGACTGTAAGAGTCCTATGGCCCGAGCCATATGACCAAGGTCCTGGTTCGGGTCAATAGCTGTCGAACGTGACACTACTCACTGTTGACGCGAACTCACCCCTATGTGCAAAAATGGGACAACCAGCCCAAGTTCACGTGAGCGTGCCCACTTTTGGGTGGTTCTGGAGTCGATGCGTGCTTTGCGGGGAAACGGTGGGTCTGGTCCCCTCGTAACCGAATGTCACTATAGGGTGACCGCCCGTTATGGGGTGGTCCATCGCCATCCGCCGGGCTTGAACCCGTGAGGGGTCAATTTTGGCGGTTTGGTCGATAGGGCTGGACGGATGGTGTAGTTGTAGACACCAGGACAAGCCGTTCGTCCTATAACCGACTCGGCCCGTCTATGCCATTTCGGGCATCGCGGGCCAAGGTGCAGAATTTGAAGGATAGAACCGCCCTGGTTCGGTTCTCCCGAGGAGGCCGCTCATGACCGCTCGTACCCCCGATGCCGAGCCCCTGCTGACTCCGGCAGAGGTCGCCACCATGTTCCGTGTGGATCCGAAGACCGTGACGCGCTGGGCGAAGGCCGGCAAGCTCACGTCGATCCGCACGCTGGGCGGCCATCGCCGTTACCGTGAGGCGGAGGTGCGCGCCCTGCTGGCCGGTATTCCGGCGCAGCGTACTGAGGCCTGACAGGGCCGACGCTCAACGCTCTTTCGAAGGGGCTGCTTACCGGACTCCGCCGGGTCCGGTAAGCAGCCCCTTTGTTTGTTCCGGCGCGCCCCGCGGAGTTCCTTCTACAGGACTGTCGTACTGGTGCGATCCACCCCGGAATGTTGAACTCCGGATAACGATTTGAGGGGGAAGGGGTGGGGGGGATTTACTGTGAATAGCAGTACAATTTTACATATTAAATTAGCCCCTTCTGGGAAGGGTGTTCGAACGGCCGGTTCCCGGCAAAAGCGGGTGACGACTATCACACGCAACGTCACTTGTGGTCTAGACCTAGTCCGGGTAAAAGGGCCGGCCCGGAGAACGCGAAAGGCCCGGAACCAAACGGTTCCGGGCCTCTCGACTACGGCGATCCCGACGGGACTTGAACCCGCGACCTCCACCTTGACAGGGTGGCGAGCTAACCAACTGCTCCACGGGACCAGAGTGTTCCTGATCCGTCCGCTCCGCTTCCCTTTCGGGCCGCGCTGCGAACAAGACAGATCGTAGCCCATGTGGGGCCCCCAGGTCGAACCGGCTCCGGAGGGCCCCCGGCGCAGCTCAGAGCGTGGCCCTGGCCGCCTCCATCGCCTTGGTGATCCGCTTCTCCGAGACCGGCGACGGCGTGCCCAGCGACTGGGCGAAGAAGCTGACCCGCAGCTCCTCGATCATCCAGCGGATCGCCCGTACCTCCGGGGACGGCTCCCGCCCGGCCGGCACGGCCGCCAGCAGCTCCCCGTAGGCCTGCTGGACCTGCTGCACCTTCAGCAGCTGCTGGGCGTCCCGCTGCGGGTGGTTGGGCAGCGCCTCCAGCCGCCGGTCCACCGCCAGCAGGTAGCGCTTGAGGTCCGGCAGCCGCTGCCAGCCGGTCCCGGTGACGAAGCCCGGGTGCACCAGCGAGGCGAGGTGCAGCCGGATGTCGTTCACCGCGTTCAGCAGCACCGGGCTGCTCACCGACTTCAGCCGGGTCGACGCCTTGTGGAAGGCGATCAGCGCGGTGGCCGTCTTCAGCGTGGTGTCCGCCGAGAGGTCGTACAGGTCGGCCCGGACCTTGTCGCGCAGCACGCCGAACGCCGCCTCGTCCCAGACCGGGCCGCCGGCCAGGGCCATCAGCCGGTCCGCGGCGCAGGCCACCACGTCCTCGAAGAGCGCCGGGATCGAGCCGTGCGGGTTGTACGACAGCGCGAGCTTGGCCTGGTTGCCCAGCCGCCCCTGGATGGACTTGGCGGGCGAGGTGGTGGAGAGCATCAGCAGCCGCCGGGTGCCCTCCCACATCGCCTTCCGCTGCGCCTCCGGGGTGTCGAACAGCCGGATGCCGACCGCCTCCCGCTCGTCCACCAGCGCCGGGTAGGCGCGCAGCGCGTGGCCGCGGGAGCGCTGCTCGAAGGTGCGCTGCAGCACCGGCAGGCCCTCCGGCCAGGCGGTCAGCCCGGACCGCTCGATGCCCCGGCCGGAGGCGGCCGAGGAGAGTGTCTCCTTCAGCTTCGGGTTGAGCCGCAGCCGCAGGTCCTCCAGGTCCTTGGACTCGGCGAGCTTCTTGCGGCCGTCCACCACCCGGAAGGTCACCTTGAGGTGTTCCGGGACGCGTTCCCCGTCCCAGGCCTCCGGAGGCACGGTGACCGCCGTCAGCCGCTTCAGGGCGTGCTCCAGGGCCGGGAGCAGCGGCTCCTGGCACTCCTGGTGGTTCCTCAGCTCGCGCAGCGCGGCGCGGGCGAAGTCCGGGGCGGGCACGAAGTTGCGCCGCACCGCCTTGGGCAGCGCCTTGATCCAGGCGGTGACCAGCTCCTCGCGCAGACCCGGGATCTGCCAGTCGAAGCCCTCCGCGGTGACCTGGTTGAGCACCGGCAGCGGGATGTGCACGGTCACGCCGTCCGCGTCGCTGCCCGGCTCGAACTGGTAGGTGAGCTTGAAGCGGAGCGTGCCCTGCTGCCAGTAGTCCGGGTAGTCGGCCTCGGTGACGCCGTCGGCGGCGTCGTTGATCAGCATCGACTTCTCGAAGCTGAGCAGGTCGGGCTGCTCCCGGCGGGCCTGCTTCCACCAGGAGTCGAAGTGCCGGGTGGAGACGATGTCGTCGGGCAGCCGGCCGTCGTAGAAGTCGAACAGGGTCTGGTCGTCGACCAGGATGTCCCGGCGGCGGGCCCGGTTCTCCAGCTCCTCGACCTCGCTGAGCAGCTTGCGGTTCTCGGCGAAGAAGCGGTGGTGGGTCTCCCAGTCGCCCTCGACCAGGGCGTTGCGGATGAACAGCTCGCGGCAGAGCTCGGGGTCGATCCGGCCGTAGTTGACCTTGCGCTGGGCGACCACCGGCACCCCGTAGAGGGTGACCTTCTCGTACGCCAGGACGGCCCCGGCCTTCTTCTCCCAGTGCGGCTCGCTGTAGCCGCGCTTCACCAGGTGGCCGGCCAGCGGCTCGACCCACTCCGGCTCGATCTTCGCGTTGATCCGGGCCCAGAGCCGGGAGGTCTCCACCAGCTCGGCGGACATCACCCAGCGCGGCGGCTTCTTGAACAGGCCCGAGCCGGGGAAGACCGCGAACCGGGCGCCGCGCGCGCCGCCGTACTCGCGCTTCTCCACGTCGTACAGACCGATGTGGGAGAGCAGGCCGGCCAGCAGCGACTGGTGGATCCGGTCGGCGTCCGGCTCGGCGTCGTCGTGCGCCTCCTCGATGGTGACGCCGAGCTGCTTGGCGACCGTGCGCAGCTGGGAGTAGATGTCCTGCCACTCCCGTATCCGCAGGTAGTTGAGGAACTCGGCCTTGCACATCCGGCGGAACGCGGAGGAGGAGAGCTCGCGCTGCTGCTCGCGCACGTAGCGCCACATCGACAGGAAGGAGAGGAAGTCGGAGGTCTCCGAGGTGAACCGGCGGTGCCGGTCGTCGGCGGCCTGGCGCTTCTCGGCGGGGCGCTCGCGCGGGTCCTGGATGGAGAGCGCGGCGGCGATCACCATGACGTCGCGCACGCAGCCGTTCCGGTCCGCCTCCAGGACCATCCGGGCCATCCGCGGGTCGACCGGGAGCTGGGACAGCTTGCGGCCGAGCGGGGTGAGCCGCTTGCGGACGTCCTTCTCCTCCGGGTCGAGCGCGCCCAGCTCGTGCAGCAGGCTGACGCCGTCCTTGATGTTGCGGGAGTCCGGCGGGTCCAGGAACGGGAAGGCGGCGATGTCGCCGAGGCCGGCGGCGGTCATCTGGAGGATGACCGAGGCCAGGTTGGTGCGCAGGATCTCGGCGTCGGTGAACTCGGGGCGGGAGAGGAAGTCCTCCTCCGAGTAGAGCCGGATGCAGATGCCGTCCGAGGTGCGGCCGCAGCGGCCCTTGCGCTGGTTGGCGCTGGCCTGGCTGATCGCCTCGATCGGCAGCCGCTGGACCTTGGTGCGGTGGCTGTAGCGGGAGATCCGGGCGGTGCCCGGGTCGATCACGTACTTGATGCCGGGGACGGTGAGGCTGGTCTCGGCGACGTTGGTGGCCAGCACGATCCGGCGGGAGCCGGAGCGCTGGAAGACCTTGTGCTGCTCGGCCGAGCTCAGCCGGGCGTACAGCGGCAGGATCTCGGTGCTCTTCAGCTTCAGCTTGGCGAGCGCGTCGGCGGTGTCGCGGATCTCGCGCTCGCCCGAGAGGAAGACCAGGATGTCGCCCGGGCCCTCGGCCTGGAGCTCCTCGGCGGCGTCGCAGATCGCCTGGATCTGGTCGCGGTCGCGGTCCGCCTCGTCACCGTCGCCGTCCTCGTCGTTCTCGTCCACGATCGGGCGGTAGCGGACCTCGACCGGGTAGGTGCGGCCGGAGACCTCGACGATCGGGGCGTCCTCGAAGTGCCGGGAGAAGCGCTCCGGGTCGATGGTCGCCGAGGTGATGATCACCTTGAGGTCGGGGCGGCGGGGCAGCAGCTGCTTGAGGTAGCCGAGCAGGAAGTCGATGTTGAGGCTGCGCTCATGGGCCTCGTCGATGATCAGGGTGTCGTACTGGCGCAGCTCGCGGTCGGTCTGGATCTCCGCGAGCAGGATGCCGTCGGTCATCAGCTTGACCAGGGTGTCCGGGCCGACCTGGTCGGTGAACCGGACCTTCCAGCCGACCGCCTCGCCCAGCGGGCTGCGCAGCTCCTCGGCGACCCGCTCGGCCACCGTGCGGGCGGCGATCCGGCGGGGCTGGGTGTGGCCGACCAGACCGCGCACGCCGCGGCCCAGCTCCAGGCAGATCTTCGGGATCTGGGTGGTCTTGCCGGAGCCGGTCTCGCCCGCCACGATCACCACCTGGTGGTCGCGGACGGCTTCGAGGATCTCGTCCTTCTTCTGGCTGACCGGCAGCTCGGCGGGGTAGTCGACGGCCGGCACGGCGGCGCGGCGGCGCTCGACCAGCAGCTCGGCCCTGGCGACGTCGGCGGCGATCTCGGCGGCGATCTTCGCACGCGCCTCGGGCTTGCGGACCCGGCGCGCGCCGTCCAGCCGGCGGCCGATCCGCACCTGGTCGCGCAGGGTCAGTTCGGGCAGGCGCGCGGCCAGCTCGCCGATGCCGGGCCCCTCGCTCCGGGCGGACTCGGCGGCGGACTGGACTGCGGGAGAACTCACGGCGGGCATCCCTCTAGGTTCGCAAGGAGATGCGGTGGAGCGCACCTCGGTTTTCGAGCGACTCCAGTGTCACAGGGTTCGCCCGTCCGCTGCCAACGGCGGCCCGGGACGCCGCGGCGACCGTCCGGACAGGGGCGGTCGCCGTGCGTGAGGGAGGGGCGGGCTCACTTCATCAGGAGGACCGCCGGGAGAGCGGTGCCGACCAGGAGGAGGACGACCAGGCCGACCAGCTGGGAGGCCGGCAGGTCGAGGAACTTCTGCGGCGGGCGGACCCGGGCGGCGGGGTCGGTGCTGAGCTGCCACCGGTTGCGCACGCGCCACACCTGCTCCTCGAAGTCGGGGGAGGGGTGCGAGCGGTCCTGGACGAGCCCGCTCAGGAAGCGGCTGCGCCCGTTGGCGAAGTGGATCTGGAGCGTGCGGAAGTCCCCGAACCGGGAGTCCAGCTCGTACACCTCGATCCACCGGATCTCGTGCCAGGGGTAGGTGCGGGCGCGCCGGAGGCCCCCGCGGATGGTGATCCCGGCGGCCCCCACCGTGCTCCACGGGGAGGGGGCCAGCAGACGGGGGAGGGCGAGGACGGCGGTGCCGCCGATCGCCCAGTAGAGGGCCGTCGGGCCGAAGTCGTGCACGACGCGGGCGCCGGTGGTGGCCGCGGCCACCCCGACCACGATGGCGAAATACCAGGACCAGCGGTACCGGTCCTTCGAACGGAAGGTCAGTTCGTCCACGGCGGACACGCTACGCCCCGGGTGATGTCCCGTCATCACCCGGGGCGCAGGTGGCTGTTGCGACGCGCTCAGCCCTCCTGGAGGACGAAGTCGCGGACCAGGCCGGACCAGGTGGCGACCTGCTCGTAGACGACGACGTGGCCGCTGTCGATCTCCGCGTAGGTGCTGCCGGTGATGGCGTCGGCGAGCTCGCGGGAGAGTCCGACCGGGGCGGTGGCGTCCTGGGTGCAGCCGATCACCAGGGTGCGGGCGGTGATCCGGGGCAGCAGCGGGCGGATGTCGGCGCGCAGGTTGAGGTCGATGTGGCGCAGCGCGCCCTCGGTCGGCTGGTTGCCCTTGACGATGCCCTCGACGACGTCGTGGTCGAGGGAGTTCAGGTGGTCGCGGCTGAACGCGGTCAGGGTGCCGAACCGGCCGAAGGCGTCGGCGTCGCCGCGGATGGCGCGCCAGGTGGTCATGTGGTTGCGCAGGTAGGTGTCGTCCGGGCGGGTCCAGCCGGAGGTGAGCACCAGGCTGCGCACCAGTTCGGGGCGGAGCGCGGCCAGGGTGGCGGCGACCAGCGAGCCGAGCGAGAAGCCGACCAGGTCGGCCGGGCCGTCGCCGACCGCCTCGATCACGGCGGCGATCTGCTCGGCGAGCAGTTCGGGGGTCAGCTCGCGGCCGTCGTCCTCGGTGTCGCCGCAGCCGGCGAAGTCCGGCAGCAGGACGGTGCGGACGTCGGTGAAGTTGCCGACGAGGTGGCCGAAGGTGCCCGCGGCGCCGAAACCGGTGCCGTGCACGAAGACCAGGGGCGGGTGGCCGGAGCCCTCGACGGCGTAGGAGACGCGGGCGCTGGGGCTGGTGACGAAGGGCATGGCGGAGGTTCTCCTCGAAGCGGCGGACGGAACGGAACGGGACGGACGGGTCAGGCGAGGCTCTTGGCGGCGCTGTCGTCGTCGTCGACGGCGGCCGCGGCCGGGCGCGGGGCGCGTTCGAAGCCGAGCGCGACCAGGACCAGGGCGACGATGCCGCCGGTGGCGACCAGGACGGCGGTGCGCAGGCCGTCGGTGGTGGCCGAGCGCAGCGCCTCCCCGGTCAGGCCCTCGGTGCCGGCGTTGGCGATCGCCACCAGCGCGCCGAGGCCGACAGCGCTGCCGACCTGCTGGCCGGTGGAGACGATGCCGGAGGCGATGCCCTGCTCGTAGGGGTGCACCCCGGTCGCGGAGGCGGCGAACATGGTGGTGAAGATGACGCCCTGGCAGACGCTGAGCACCACCAGACCGGGCAGCAGGGCGACGTAGCCGCCGTCCGGCTCCATGGTCAGCGCCGTCGCGGCGGTGCCGAGCGCGCCGAGCAGGTAGGAGGCGATCAGCGTGTTGCGGGCGCCGAACCGGGTGGCGAGCCGGCCGCCCAGCATCGAGCCGAGGAAGCCGCAGGCCATCGGGACCAGGAAGGCGACGCCGGTGCGCAGCGCGCTGTAGCCGTGCACGGTCTGGAAGTAGACGGTCAGGAAGTAGAGCAGGGTGCCGAAGCTCGCCATGAACAGGAAGGTGGTGACCGCGCCGGTGGACAGGTTGCGGTTGCGGAAGAGCCGCAGCGGCATCAGCGGGTCGCCTGCCCTGGCCTCGATCGCCACGAAGGCGGCGAGCAGGCCGAGTCCGAGCACGGCGGTGGTCAGCACCAGCGGCGAGGTCCAGCCGGAGGCGGGCGCCTGGACCAGGGTGAAGACCACCAGGGTGGCGCCGGCGGTGGCGGTCAGCGCGCCGGGCAGGTCGAAGGAGCGGCCGCCCTCGCGCGGGCCGTCGGCGCGGATCAGCCGGGGCGCGAGCAGGGCGGCGCCGCCGGCCAGCGGCACGTTGACGTAGAAGACCGCCTGCCAGCCGAAGGCCTCGGTGAGCACCCCGCCGGCCAGCGAGCCGATGATCATGCCGCTGGCGCCGGCCGCCGCCCAGACCGACAGCGCCCGGTTGCGTTCGCGGCCCTCGGCGAAGCCGGTGACCACCAGGGCGAGGGTGGCGGGGAACAGGAAGGCGCCGCCGAGGCCCTGCAGGGCGCGGGCCGCGACCAGCAGGCCGGGGGCGCCGGCCAGGCCGCCGAGCAGCGAGGAGCCGGCGTAGAGCAGCAGGCCGAGGACGAACATCCGGCGGCGGCCGAAGAGGTCGGAGGCCCGGCCGCCGAAGAGCAGGAAGCCGCCGAAGGCGACCGCGTAGGCGCTGACCACCCACTGCAGGGTCTGCGCGGAGAAGCCGAGGCCGCTGCCGATCTCCGGGAGCGCCACGTAGACGATGTTGTAGTCGATCGAGACGATCAGCTGGGCGAACGCCAGCAGGGCCAGCAGGAGGCCCGAGCGGCTCGGCCCGGCGGTGTGCTCGGCGCCGGCGGACGGGGACATGGGGAGCCTTTCGGGGCGGTCGGGGGAGCACGGGGACGGTGGACGGGGTGCGAGCCCTCACGGCCCAGGGGTCAGGACGACCCGGCGGCCGTTCAACTCGCCTTTCTCCAGGCGCTGGTGGGTCTCGGCGGCGGCGCTCAGCGGGTGGATCTCCAGAGCCCGCGGGCGCAGCCGGCCGGCCGCGAGCAGCCGGTTGACGGTGACCGCGGCGTCGGCGAGTTCGGCGGTGGTGGCGCGGGAGATGACGAACCCGCGGACCGAGCCGTCCTTCATGTAGAGCCGGCCGGCGGGCAGTTCGGGGCGGGAGCGGGCGCCGGCGAGCAGCACGATCCGGCCGCGCGGGGCGAGCAGGTCGACGGCGGTGGCGAGGTCGTTGGTGCCGGAGGTGTCGAGGTGGAGGTCGACGCCGCCGGGGCAGGCGGCGCGCAGCCGGTCGGGCAGGTCGGGGGCGCGGTAGTCGAGCACCTCGGTGGCGCCGAGGGCCCGGCAGTGCCCGGCGTCGGCGCGGTTCGCGGTGGCGACCACCCGGGCGCCGGCCTCGGCGGCCAGCAGGATCAGGGCGCCGCCGACGTTGCCGCCCCCGCCGCCGACCAGCACGGTCTCGCCGGTGCGCAGCCCGCCGTGGGTGAACAGGGCGAGGTGCGCGGTGGCCGCGGGGTGGACCACGGCGACCGCCTCGGCCGGGTCGACGCCCGGGGGCAGGCGGTAGAGCCGGTCGGCCGGGACGGCCGCGCGTTCGGCCGCCGCGCCCTGCCGGCCGTCGTGGCCGAGGCTGTTGCACCAGACCCGGTCACCGGGGGCGAAGCCGGGGGCGCCGGGGCCGGCCCGGACCACCGTGCCCACCAGGTCCCGCCCGATCACGAACGGGAAGGGCAGCGGGGTCCGGTAGAGCCCCGAGCGGACGAAGGTGTCGACCGGGTTGACCGCCACGGCGGCCACCCGGACCAGGACATCGGTGGGCCCGGGGACCGGCTCCGGCACCTCGCCGTGACGGATGGCGGTGGCCGGTCCGAGTCGCGGGATGAACGCTGCACGCATGGGGCCGATCCTGCGGGAGGCGCGGACGGGCGGCGGCGGATCGCGGCATCGTTCGTCAACTCCCTTGTCTCGGACGGAAAGCCGGATGGGGACGGGTTGTCCCCCGACCTGACATAGATGCTACACCGATCGGTGCAATCTCTCATCTGCACGGAGTAGTTTACTCGGCCTGCGGGTGGGCCGGCCTGCCTCCGTTCCCGCCCACCGCTCGACACCAAGGACGGAACCATGGCCACCGACCGACTCCTCGCCCAGCCGGGGCCGAGACCCGCCGGCGGGAGCGGACCGGGCACGCCGCGCCCGTCCGCCGTCCGCCTGCCGTCCCTGACCGGCCTGCGCTTCCCGGCCGCCCTCGCGGTCTTCGCCTACCACGCGGCGCTGCCGATCCCGACCCTGCGGCTGTTCGCCGACGACGGCGCCGAGTACCGCTTCACCGACCTCGCCGACCAGGCCGGCGGCCTCGGCGTGGCCTTCTTCTTCGTGCTCAGCGGCTTCGTGCTGACCTGGTCGGCCCGCCCCGGCGACACCGCCACCGGGTTCTGGCGGCGCCGCCTGGTCAAGATCGTCCCCAATTACGTGGTCGCCTGGGCGCTGGCCATGGTGCTGTTCGCGGGCTCCTACACCCCGGTCCGCACCGCGGTCCTCAACCTGCTGATGGTGCAGGTCTGGATACCCGACTTCAACACCTACTTCAGCGTCGACCCGCCGAGCTGGTCGCTCGCCGCCGAGCTGGTCTTCTACCTCTCCTTCCCGCTGCTGCACCGGGCGCTGCGGGCGATCCGCCCGGAGCGGCTGCCGTACTGGATCGCCGGGGCGGTCGCCGCCGTGGTCGCCACCCCCGCCCTCGCCTATCTGCTGCTGCCCGACACCCCGGGCGTGCCCGGCGGCTACCGGGCCTCGGTCGCCCAGTACTGGTTCGCCTACGTGCTCCCGCCGGTGCGGATGGTGGACTTCGCGCTCGGCATCCTGGTCGCCCTCGCGGTGCGCTCCGGCCGCTGGCGCGACATCGGCATGCTCTGGTCCGGCCTGCTGCTGGTGGCCGGCTACGCCGCCACCCGCTGGGTGCCCTACCTGTACGCCCAGCGGGCGCTCACCGTGGTGCCGATCGCGCTGCTGATCGCCTCCGCCGCGATCGCCGACCGGGACGGCCGGTTCACCCCCTTCCGCAACCGGGCGATGACCTGGCTCGGCGAGATCTCCTTCGCCTTCTACCTGCTGCACTTCATCGTGCTGACCGAGCTGCGCGACCTGCTCGGCACCCGGATGTACTCCACCGTCGAGGGCGTCGGCCTGCTGCTGCTCGCCATCGGGGTGACCGTGCTGCTCTCCTGGGTGCTGTACCGGCTGGTCGAGGCGCCGCTCACCCGGCGGTTCTCCGCCCCGCGCCGCGCGCCGGCCGGGACGACCACGTCCCGACCCTCCTGACCGACGTCGAGAAAGCGAGCCGTACCCATGGGCAAGATCCTCGTCACCGGGGCGACCGGCCAGGTCGGCGCCGAGGTGCTGGCACAACTGCTGGCGGCCGGTGCCGACGTCCGGGCGGGCGCCCGGACCCCGGCGAAGCCGGCGCCGCCCACCCCGGTCGAGAGCGCCGTGCTCGACCTCACCGACCCCGCTACCTACGGCCCGGCGCTGGCCGGGGTCGAGAAGGTGTTCCTCTACGCCGTCCCGCAGGGCACGGCCGGCTTCCTCGCCGCGGCGAAGGAGGCGGGCGTGCGGCACGTCGTGGTGCTCTCCTCGCAGACCGTGGTGGACGCCTTCCCGGTGCAGAAGCCGATCGTCGAGATGCACCGCGCGGTCGAGGACGCGGTGCTGGCCTCCGGTATCCCGTACACCTTCCTGCGGCCGCACAACTTCGCCACCAACATCCTGATGTGGGGCTGGCCGGAGTCGATCCGGGCCGAGGGGCGGATCCGCTTCCCGTACCCGGAGTCGCACAGCGACGCGATCCACGAGAAGGACATCGCCGCGGTCGCGGTGGCCGCGCTCACCGGGACCGGTCACGAGGGGCGGGCGTACTTCCTCAGCGGCCCGGTCTCGATCACCCAGCGCGAGCAGCTGGCGGCGCTCTCCGAGGCGCTCGGGCGGCCGCTGGTGTTCGAGGAGCTGACCGACGCCGAGGCGCGCGAGGCACTCGCCCCGATCGTGCCGGTCTGGGTGATGGACGCGGTGGTCGGCTACTGGGCCGGCTCCGACGGCGTTCCGACCGAGGTCTCCGACACGGTGGAGCGGATCACCGGCCGCCCGGCCCGGACCTTCGCCGAGTGGGCCCGCGACCACGCCGCGGACTTCACCGCCTGAGCGCCGACCGGCGGGCCCGCCACCGGGCCGGCCGCACCGGAATGCGGACCCGTCGCACCGGTCGGCGGGACCCCGGTGGCCGGGCCACCACCGACCGCGCCGGAGAGGTGGGCCGCGCACCTTAGCGGGACGGGGCGCGAGGACGGACCCTGGCCGTGAACACGGCGCAGCCGACCGCGATTCGAGGGGGAACGATGAGCGGCCCAGCCATGACCCGACCTCTGCCGGGAGAGCCGCAGGCTCCCCCGGAGGACGGCCGGTTGCTCGACGCCTCGCACGAGGTGCTGCTCAAGGAGCTGTGCGCGGTGCTGTTCGCCTCGCTGCCGCGCAGCGACCAGCGGCGCAAGGGCGCCCAGTACCTGCGCGGGCTGCTCGGCGCGCGCGGGCGCAAGTCGATCCGCAACATCGCCACCGTGGTCGGCGGGCCGGCCGCCGAGCAGAGCCTGCACCACTTCATCACCAGCTCCACCTGGGAGTGGGGCCCGGTGCGCCAGGCGCTGGCCCAGCACCTCGCCCGGATCGCCCCGCCGCAGGCGTACGTGCTGCGGCCGATGGTCGTCCCGAAGGCCGGCGACCACTCGGTGGGCGTGGACCGCCGCTTCATCCCGGCCCTCGGCCAGGTGCTCAACGCCCAGCAGGCGGTGGGAGTCTGGGCCGCCTCGGAGAGCTTCAGCGGCCCGGTCAACTGGCGGCTGCACCTGCCGCGCACCTGGCTGGAGGACGCGCCGCGGCGCAGCCAGGCGCTGATCCCGGACGAGGTGGACGCGGAGACCCTGGGTGACTGCGCGCTGGAGGCGGTGCTCGGCCTGCCCGCCCGCTGGGGGCTGCCGGCCCGCCCGGTGGTCGCGGACGCCCGGGACGCCGACGGGCTGCGCCTGGTGCGCCGGATGCGGGCCGAGCGGCTGCCGATGCTGGTCCGGGTGGGCGGCTCGTTCCCGCTGCGGCCCGCGGCGCCGCTGCCCGGCCACCCGGCCGGACCGGGACCCGCCTGCCAACTGCTCACCGCCGCCCGGGACCTGCGCCGGCCGGTGGTCTGGTCGGACCCGGCGGGCGCGCTGCGCTCCGGGCTGGTCGCCGCGGTGCGGGTGCGCCCGGCCTGGCCGGGGCCGGCCCGGGCCGAGCGGGGGCGGCGCGGCGGCGCGGACCTGCTGCTGCTCGGGGTCGGCGCGGCCGGCGGGCGCTGGCCGGCCGAGCTGTGGCTGACCGACCTGGTGGACCTGCCGCCGGCCGGGCTGGTCCGGCTGGTGCGGCTGGCCGACCGGGTGGACCGGGACTTCACCCGCACCGCCGACCGGGTCGGGGTCCGGGACTTCGCCGGGCGCTCGTTCGGCGGCTGGCACCGGCACATCACGCTCGCCTCGGCGGCGCACGCGGTGGCGGTGCTGGCCCGCGGCGACGACCGGCGGTGAGCGGCGGGCGGCCGCGGCCGGGGACCGGACGGCGCTCCCGCGGAGGTCAGCCGACGGGACCGGCGTGGCCGTCCCGGGTGCCGCGGGTGTCGCGGTCGAGCAGGACGCGGCGCACCCGGCAGAGCTTGAGCGCCAGCTGGATCTCGATGGAGCGCTCGGGCTTCAGCCAGTCCGGGCCGAGCAGTTCGCCGATCCGCTCCAGCCGCCGGGCCACCGTGTTGGGGTGGACGTGCAGCCGCTGCGCCGCGTGGGTCGGGCTGTTGCCGGTCTCGAACCAGGCCTGCAGGGTGCGGGTCAGCTCGGTCAGCCGGTGCCGGTCGTAGTCGAGGACCGGTCCGACGGCCGACTCGATGAACCCGTCGATGTCGTGGTTGTCGGCCAGCAGGACGCCCACGAAGCCGAGTTCGCGGGCCGAGGCGGCGCGGCCGACGGCGCCCAGCGAGGTCATCGCGTCCAGGCAGCGCAGCGCCTCCCGGTAGCCGTGCAGGACCGAGGTCGGATCGCAGACCGGCCCGGCCGCGCCGACCGTCACCGGCAGCCCGAGCAGCGGGGTGAGCTCCTCGGCGACCGCCCGGGCGGCCCGGCCCGGGTCGGTGCCGGGCAGCAGCAGCACCGCCCGGCCGTTGTGCACCCGTTTGAGGCCGCCCATCCGGTGGGCGTACAGGCCGGCCCAGGTGGCCGTCCGCCCCTGCGCCTCGCCCTCCGGCCGGGCGACCACCAGGACGTGCTCGGCGGACAGGTCGATGCCCAGCCGGCGGGCCCGGGCGGCGAGTTGCTGGGGCGGGCGCTGGGGGGTGCTGAGCAGCTCGTCGAGCAGTTCGTCGCGGACCGGGCGGGCCGGGGCGGCCGACCGCTCGCCCTCCAGCAACAGGGCGACCGCGAGGGCCTGCGCGACGCTCTGGCAGAACTCCGCGGCCAGTTCGGCGCGCCGGCCGGACGGGCGGGCGAGCAGGGTGCCGAGGTCGGTGGAGCCGGCGCAGACCGGGGCGGCCCAGAGCGGTCCGGCCAGCCGGACCGGGCGGCCGGCCGCGTGGGTGTCGACGGCGGTGGCCACCACGGTCGGCTCGTCGAGCTCGGGCAGCTCGCCGGCCGAGGCGAGCACGGTGCCGTCGCTGGCGTACACCCGCAGGCCCAGGTCGAGCCGGCGGCCGGCGTCCCGGACCAGGGCGTGCGGGTCGCGGCCGGAGAGCGCCAGGTCGACCAGGGTGCGGTGCACCTCGGCGAGTTCACCGGCCGGGTCCGCCGGGCCGGTCGGATCCGGGCCGGCCGGGTCGGCCGGCCTGCCGGGTGCTCCGGCGGGCGGCCGGGCGGCCCGTTCCAGCAGCCGGGCCTTCTCGATCGCCACCCCGGCGAGGTCGCCGAGCGCGGCCATCAGCGAGATCTCGTCGGTGGTGAAGTAGCGCACCGCGCGCTCGGCGACGTACAGCGTGCCGAACGGGCGGGCGCGGTGGCCGAGCGGGACGGCCATCACGGCGCGCAGTCCCTCGGCGCGGATCGTCGCGTCGACCACCGGGCTGCGCCGGATCCGCTCGTCGGCGAGGTAGTCCGGGGTCCAGAACGGCCCCGGGTCGCCCGGGACGCCGCCGCCCGCGCCGAGGCCGTCGGGGACGGCCAGGCCGGTCCGCAGCGACGAGCAGGGGCCGTCGGTGGTGCGGATCCGCACCCGGCCCGGCTCGGCGTCCCGGCCGGCCGGCTCGGCGGTGGTCAGGCAGGACACATCGGCGCCGAGCAGCAGCCGGGCCCGGCGGGTGATCACCCGCAGCAGGCTGTCCAGTTCGTACGGAAGGGCCAGGTCGCGGGCGGTGTCGGCGAGCGCGGCCAGCCCGGCCTCGCGCCGGCGGCGGTGCTGGGACTGGGTCCGGATGGACAGGCCGAGCTGCTCGATCCGGCAGAGCGCCTCCCGTTCCCGGGCGGACTCGCAGCCGCGCCGGGCCTGCTCGACCAGTTCCGCCACCTCGGCGGCCGGCGCCTCACTGGCCAGCAGTTCCAGGACGTTGAACGCGATTGAGTCGGCCGACCGTCGCGTCATGACCTTCCCTCCCCCCAGGCCCTCCTGGACGAAGGAGTGCGTGACGGCCTGCAGATCGGAAGGTATGCGGGGGCGGTTGGTCCCGTCAAGAACGGGTCCGGGCCCTTACCGGAGGCGCATGACAAGGCGGTGACGGATCGTCAGGGCACGGCGCGATCGCTCAGCCGGGCCGGTTCCTGGTCGCCGGGGCGGCCGGCCGGGCGGTGCTCGACGACGGTGTGCAGGCGCCGCCAGTGCTCGACCAGTCCGGGCACGCTCTCCTCCTCCAGCCGCCGGGCCACCGCGCCGTAGTCGATGCCGAGCCGGCCCAGCCGGTCGAGCACCGCGCCGGCCGCCTCGTAGCGGCCCAGCAGGGTGTCGCCCTCCAGCCGCAGCTTGCGGACCGCCTCCTCCAGCACCGGCCGGGTCATCGCGTGCGCGGTGCCCCAGGACACCAGCCCGGCCACGTAGCGGGCCTGTGCGGCGGCCCCGCCCAGCGCCGAGTCGGTCCACAGCAGCCGCTGCGGGCGGGCCCCGGAGGCGCGCAGGGTGCGCCAGCGGCCGTCGCCGAGCCGGTCCTCGTAGGCCCGGTACATCAGCCGGGCCGCCGCCTGGGCGGTGAGGCCGCGCAGCGCGGCGGCGTCCGGCCCGGGGATCGCGGCGAGCCGCCGGTCGATCTCCCGGTCGACCCGGCCGACCGGCAGCGAGGCCACCGAGGCGATCGCGGCCAGCGGCCGGCCGGCCGCCAGCGCCTGCTCCAGGCCGTCGAAGTAGGCGTCCACCACCTGCCCGTAGCGGTGCACCGAGTAGAGGCCGGTGGCGTGCACGCCGAGCCCGCGGCCCAGGCAGTCGCGGATCGCGGTCAGGCCGGCGGGAGTGGCCGGGATCTTCACCAGCAGATTGGGCCGGTTCACCGCGCGGGCCAGCTCGACGGCCTCCGCGACGGTCGCCGCCGGGTCGTGGGCCAGCCGCGGGTCCAGGTCGGCGGAGACCAGGCCGTCGTGGCCGTGGGTGGTGCGGAAGACGCCGAGGAACTCCTCGCAGACCAGCCGCAGGTCGTGCACGGTGGCCGCCCAGACCGAGCCCTCGGGGGAGACGTGGTGGCCGGCCAGCCGGGCCAACTGTTCGGCGTAGGCCGGGTCGTGGCGCAGCGGCCCGGCCAGCAGGGCGGGGTTGGTGGTGGCGCCGCGCAGCCCGGCGCCCTCGATCAGCCGGCCGAGCCGGCCCGAGGTGGCCAGACCGCGGTGGATCCCGTCCAGCCAGGGTGAGACGCCCTCGGCGATCAGCGGCCGCAGGTCCCCGGTGCGGGGCGAGGCGGCCGGCGGCTTCTTCACTGCGGGATCACTGCTCCTCGGCTCTGCGACGGTCCGCAAACGGCCCGTGCACCGAGGATAGGGAGCAATTCGTGCCCGGAAAAGTGAGCCCTCCGGTCAATGTCAGGTCGGGTGGCCGAAGTGATCGGTGAGTATTTGATGGACTCCGCCGCCACCTGACGAAGTGCCGGGAACTCCGTTGGCCGGTCGGCCGTCCACGGTCAACGATCAGGGGAACACGCCGCCGTCCCCGAGGAGTTCGCCGCCGTGACCACGATTGCCGTCATCTATTACTCGTCGACCGGAAATGTCGCCAGGCTGGCCGGGGCGGCGGCCGAAGCCGCCGGGAAGGCGGGCGCCGAGGTGCGGCTGCGCCGGATCGCGGACCTGCCGGACGACACCTATGTGCTGGGCACCGAGGAGGCCGCCCGTCAGTTGCGGATCCGCACCGCGGACGTCCCCGAGGCCACCCTGGACGACCTGGCCTGGGCGGACGGCATCCTGATCGGCACCCCGGTGCGGTTCGGCCTGCCGGCCGCGCCGGTGCTGCGGTTCGTCGACTCGACGGCGCCGCTGTCGATCCCCGGCGGGCTGGCCGACAAGGCGGTCTCCGCGTTCACCTCGGGCTCGGCGCCGCACGGCGGCCACGAGACGGCGATCCTGGCGCTGCACAACGCGTTCTGCCACTGGGGCTCGCTGATCCTGGCCACCGGCTCCACCGACCCGGTGCTGTTCCGCCCGAACAACGGCAATCCGTACGGGGCCAGCGCCGTCTCCCGCAACGTGCCGGGCCAGGTGCACGAGGAGAACATCGCCGCCGTCGAGTTCCAGGCCCGCCGGGTGGTCCGGGTGGCCGGACTGGTCCGCGGCCTCGCCGGCTAGCGGTCGGCGGCCGGCGGGTCCCCCGACCCGGGAGGGAGAGGACAGTGCACGACCCGCTCACGGACGCCCTCGCCGGGCGGCCCGCCGGGCAGCAGCCCGGCTGGCCGGATCCGGCCGAAGTCGCCGCCGTCAGGAAGGAGTTGGCCGACCGCCCGGCCCTGGTGGCGGCCGCCGACGTGCACCGGCTGCGCGCCCTGCTCGGCCGGGTCGCGCAGGGCGGCGCGCACGTCCTGCAGGCCGGCGACTGCGCCGAGGACCCGCAGGAGTGCACCGCCGGGGACCTCGCCCGCAAGGCCGGACTGCTCGACCTGCTGGCCGGCCGGCTGAAGCTCACCACGCACCGCCCGGTGGTCCGGATCGGCCGGCTCGCCGGCCAGTTCGCCAAGCCCCGCTCACACCCCACCGAGCGCTGCGACGGCGTCGAACTCCCGGTCTACCGGGGCCACCTGGTCAACGGCCCGGAGCCCCACCCGGCCCGGCGCACCCCGGACCCGCGCCGGCTGACGGCCGGCTACGAGGCGGCCCGGCGGGCCATGGACCACCTCGGCCGGCTCGCCCCCGGCGCCCCGGCCGCCGCCGGGCCGCCGCTGTGGACCAGCCACGAGGCGCTGCTGCTGGACTACGAACTGCCGCTGCTGCGCCGGGACGAGCGGGGCCGGCCGCTGCTCGCCTCCACGCACTTCCCGTGGATCGGCGAGCGCACCCGCCGTCCCGACGGCGCCCATGTCGCGCTGCTCGCCCGGGTGGTGAACCCGGTCGGCTGCAAGGTCGGCCCGGCGACCACCGCCGAGGAGCTGCGGCGGCTGTGCGCCCTGCTCGACCCGGGCCGCGAGCCCGGCCGGCTCACCCTGATCGCCCGGCTGGGCGCCGACCGGGCCGCCGAGGTCCTCCCCGGGCTGGTCCGCGCCGTCCGCACGGCCGGGCACCCGGTGGTCTGGCTCTGCGACCCGATGCACGGCAACACCGTGCCCGGGCCGGACGGGCTGAAGACCCGTCTGGTGCCGTCGCTGGTGCGGGAGGTCGAGGCGTTCCAGCAGGCCGTCCGCGCCGAGGGCGGCGTCGACGGGGGTCTGCACCTGGAGACCACCCCGGACGACGTCACCGAGTGCGCCGACCACGCGGGCGGGCTCGCCCGGGTCGGCGACAAGTACACGAGCCTGTGCGATCCGCGGCTCAACCCGGCCCAGGCGCTCGCCGTGGTGTCCGCCTGGCGCCGCTGAGCCGGGAGCGCACCGCTGTGCACCACCCCAACCCACCCGCGGCCCACGCCCCCGGGCCGCGTCCCCCAGGGAGGTCCGCACATGAGAAACAAGGTGGCATTCGTCACCGGAGCGGCGGGCGGCATCGGCGCCGCCGTGGTCCGGCTGCTGGCCGAGCGCGGAGCGCTGGTCGCGGCCGTGGACCGGGACGCCGACCGCCTCGCCGAGCTCGCCGGCAAGCTGACCGCCGAGGGCCTCACGGTGGCGGCGGTGCCCGCCGACGTCACCGACAGCGCCTCGGTCGAGGCGGCCGTCGACGCCGCCGAGCAGCGGCTGGGGCCGATCGACCGGCTGGTCAACAACGCCGGGGTGCTGCGGCTCGGCGAGATCCGCGACCTGAGCGACGAGGACTGGCGGACCACCTTCGCGATCAACACGGAGGGCGTCTTCCGGGTCTCCCGGACGGTGGTCCGGCGGATGATCCCGCGCGGGCGCGGCGCGATCGTCACCGTCGCCTCCAACGCCGGCCTGGTGCCGCGCACCGAGATGGCCGCCTACGCGGCCTCCAAGGCGGCGGCCACCCACTTCACCCGCAGCCTCGGCCTGGAGGTCGCCCGGTACGGCATCCGCTGCAACGTGGTCGCGCCCGGCTCGACCGACACGCCGATGCTCAGCGCGATGTGGTCGGACGCCGAGGCCGGGCGGGCGGCCACCGTCGCCGGGCTGTCGGCCGCGTACAAGGTCGGCATCCCGCTCGGCAAGCTGGCCCGGCCGGAGGACGTCGCGCACGCGGTGGCCTTCCTGCTCTCCGACGAGGCCGGGCACATCACCCTGCACGCGCTGACGGTGGACGGGGGTGCCGGGCTCGGTGCGTAGCGACAGACCTTCCCCGCCGTCCCCGCCCTTCCGGCCGTCCCCGCCGTCCTCGCCGTCCCCGCTGGACCGGGTGCTGGCCGAGCGGCCGCCCGCGTTCGCGCTGCTGCACCGGCCGGAGGCCACCGGTCCGGGCCTGGTCGAGCTGCTGCTCGGCGAGGTGTCCGCCCCGGCGGCGCTGGCCGACCTGCCGCTGTCCGAGCGGCCGCCGGCCGCGGAGCCGGCCGGCGAGCGGCACGAGCTGCTGGCCCTGGTCCCGTACCGGCAGATCGCCGAGCGCGGCTTCGAGGCCCCGGACGACGGCGCCCCGCTGCTCGCGCTGAGCGTCACCGAGCAGGCCGTGCTGCCGCTCGCCGAGCTGCTCGCCCGCCTCCCGGACGGGCCGATCGAGCTGACCGGCGGCGGCTTCGACCTCGGCGACGAGGAGTACGCGCAGACCGTCCGCCGGGTGGTCGCCGAGGAGATCGGCGAGGGCACCGGCGCCAACTTCGTGCTCAAGCGCTCCTACGTCGCCACGCTCGCCGGGAACGCCACGGCCGCCGCGCTCACCCTGTTCGGCCGGCTGCTGCAGCGGGAGAGCGGCGCCTACTGGACCTTCCTGGTGCACACCGGGGAGCGGACGCTGGTCGGCGCCACCCCCGAGCGGCACATCAGCGTGCACGGCGGGCGCGCGGTGATGAACCCGATCAGCGGCACCTACCGCTACCCGGAGCGCGGCCCGGACCTCGCCGGGCTGATGGACTTCCTGGCCGACCGCAAGGAGGTCGAGGAGCTGTCCATGGTGCTCGACGAGGAGCTCAAGATGATGGCCCGGATCTGCCCGGGCGGCGGGCGGGTGGTCGGCCCCTACCTCCGGGAGATGGCCCGGCTGGCGCACACCGAGTACTTCATCGAGGGCCGCACCGGCCGGGACCCGCGCGAGGTGCTGCGCGAGACGCTGTTCGCGCCGACCGTGACCGGCAGCCCGCTGGAGTCCGCGGCCCGGGTGATCGCCAAGTACGAGCCCGGCGGCCGGGGTTACTACAGCGGGGTGGCCGCGCTGATCGGCCGGGACGCGGCCGGCGGGCGGACCCTGGACTCCGGCATCCTGATCCGCACCGCCGACATCGCGCCCGGCGGCCGGCTGCGGATCGGCGTCGGGGCGACCCTGGTGCGGCACTCCGACCCGGGCTCCGAGGTGGCCGAGACCCGGGCCAAGGCGGCCGGCCTGCTGGCCGCGCTGTCCGACGGCGGCCGGGACCGGTTCGCCGCGCACCCGGACGTCCGGGCGGCGCTGGCCGGGCGCAACCGGGGACTGGCGGACTTCTGGCTGGCCGGGGAGGCCGAGCGGGCCCGGCCGCGCGCCGCGCTGGCCGGGCGGCGGGTGCTGGTGGTGGACGCCGAGGACACCTTCACCGCGATGATCGGCCACCAGCTGCGGGCGCTCGGCCTGACGGTCGAGGTCCGCCGGTTCGACGAGCCGTACGCGTTCACCGGGGCGGACCTGGTGGTGCTCGGGCCCGGGCCCGGCGACCCGCGCGACACCGCGCACCCGAAGATCGCCCATCTGCGCGCGGCGGTCCGGGAGTTGCTGGCCGGGCGGCGGCCGTTCCTGGCGGTCTGCCTGAGCCACCAGGTGCTCAGTGCCGAGCTGGGCCTGCCGCTGGTCCGCCGCGCGGTGCCCAACCAGGGCGTGCAGCGCCCGATCGACCTGTTCGGCGCCGCCGAGCGGGTGGGCTTCTACAACACCTTCGCGGCCGCCTGGGACGCGGGCGCGGACCGGCCGGCGGAGTTCGAGGCGCCCGGGGTCGGCCCGGTGCGGATCGCCCGGGACGCTGCGACCGGCGAGGTGCACGCGCTGCGCGGTCCCGGCTTCGCCTCGGTGCAGTTCCACGCCGAGTCGGTGCTCACCCGGGACGGCGTCCGGATCACCGGCGATCTGATCGAACACGCGTTGGCATTGGCGCCGGCCGGCCGGAATGCGCCGGCGCGGGCGGAATTCCGCTGACGGGTTGTACACGTCCCTCAATCGTTCCACCTGGAAAGGCATTAGCGGAGCCGGAAAACCCGGCGGAACCACCGGAACCACCGGAACCACGGCAACCACCGACAAGGAGATCACCGTGCTCGACGACGCCATGGTGGACGCGTACCTGGCCCGGATCGGCGCCGAACGGCCCGAGCGGGCCGACCTCGCCGCGCTCACCCGCCTCCAGGAACGGCATGTGCTGTCCGTGCCGTTCGAGAACCTCGGCTACCACCTCGACGAGCCCGTCCACATGGACGAGCAGGTGCTCGACAAGATCGTCCGGCAGCGCCGGGGCGGCGGCTGCTACGAGCTGAACCCGGCCTTCTCCTTCCTGCTCGCCGCCCTCGGCTACCCGGTGGAGATCCTCCCCGGCCGGGTCCACCGCCCCGGCGGCACGCTCGGCGCCGCCCTGTGCCACCTGGCCCTGCGGGTCACCGCGGACGGCGAGCAGTGGCTGGTCGACACCGGCTTCGGCCGCAACAGCCGGCACCCGCTGCGGCTGGCCTCCCGCGAGGTCCAGCACGACCCGGACGGCGAGTACCGGCTCGCCGACGTCGAGGGCGGCGGCTTCGACGTGCTGCTGGACGGCAAGCCGCTGTACCGGCTGGACGACCGCCCGGTGCGGATCGAGGACTTCCGCCCGACCCTCTGGTGGTACCGCACCGCGCCCGAATCGCCCTTCCTGCAGGACGTGTTCTGCACCCTGCGCACCGAGGACGGCCGGATCACCCTCAAGGGCAACCAGCTCGCCACGCTGGCCGGCGGCGAGCGCAGCACCCGGGAGTTCGCCGGGGACGCGGCCGTGCTGGAGGCGTACAAGACCCACTTCGGGTTCAGCCTCGACCGGCTGCCCGACCGGCCCGAGGGCGGCGTCACCGCCGGCGTCCAGACCGGCTGACCGCGATGGCTCCCACGACTCCCGCGACTCCCCCGACTCCCGCGACTCCCCCGACTCCCGCGACTCCCCCGACTCCCGCGCCCCCGCCGACCGACCCGGCCCGGCTGCCGGCCGTCTTCGCCGCGGCGTTCAACACCGGCGACCCGGCCGCCGTCGAGGTGCTCTTCGAGCCCGGCGCCGCCTTCGTCGACCGCCCCGGCACCGTGCTCACCGGCGACGACCGGCGCGCCGCCGTCGCCCGCTTCCTCTCCTTCGGCCTGCCGATCCGCATCGAGCTGCGGCACTGCTACGTCAGCGGCGACCTCGCCCTGCTGATCGGCGACTACCTGATCGAGGGAAAGGGCCCGGACGGCGACCCGATCCGCTCCGCGGGCACCGCCACCGACGTCGCCCGGCGCGGCGCCGACGGCCGCTGGCGCTACGCCATCGACAACCCGCCCGGCACCGACCGCCTCCCCGAGGAGGGACCGCAGTGACCCCCGACCCGCTGCTCGACCTGCCCTTCGACGCCGCCCCCGACCCGGACGCCCATCTGCGCGCCGCGATGCGCTGGCACTTCTCCCCGGAGACCGGCTCCCCGTTCTGGCTGTCCCGGGCCGGCTCGCTCGGCTTCGACCCGCTCACCGAGGTCACCACCCACGCCGACCTCGCGAAGTTCCCCAACCTCGTGGGCGAGCTGCGCACCGCCCGGGTCGAGGACCTGCTGCCGCGCGGCTACGGCGGGCGCGCCGAGGTGGTCGGCGTCTACGAGAGCGGCGGCACCACCGGCGCGCCCAAGCGGGTGCTGCTGCTGCGCGACTGGCTGGACCGGCTGCTCGGCTGGTCCAGCGCCCAACTCGACCTGCACGGCGTGCCGCAGGGCGTCAACTGGCTGATCGTCGGGCCCACCGGACCGCACATGGTCGGCGACGTCATCAAGGCGCAGACCGCGCTGCGCGGCGGCCTCGCCTTCACCGTCGACCTCGACCCGCGCTGGGTCAAGAAGCTGATCTCGGCGGGCCGGGGCGAGGAGGCCGCCGGCTACGCCGAGCACATCGTCGACCAGGTCGCCTTCGTGCTGGAGACCCAGGACGTCGGCGTGCTGCTCTGCACCCCGCCGGTGCTGGAGCGGATCGCCCGCCGGGACGCCCTGGCCAAACTGGTGAACGAGAAGGTCCGGGCGGTCAACTGGGTCGGCACCCAGCTGGACCCGGACACCCGCCACCTCTACCGCACCGAGGTCTTCCCGCGGACCGTGCTCTACAGCGGCTACGGCTCGACCATGATCCTCGGCAACGCCAGTGAGCGCCCCGGGCTGACCGACGACGACCCCTGTGTCTACGACCCCTTCGCGCCGTACATGAGCTTCGGCGTGGTCGACCCGGGGACCGGGCGGACGGTGGAGTACGGCGAGCGCGGCCAGGTGGTGATGCACCACGTCTCCAAGAGCCTGCTGGTGCCCAACAACCTGGAGCGCGACCTCGCCACCCGGATCCCCGCGCCGCCCGGCCTGCCCGGCGACTCGGTGGCGGACATCGCGCCGGTCCGGGAGTTCGAGGACGAGACGGTGATCGAGGGGGTGTACTGATGGCCGACCAGCAGGCGTTGCTGCAGCTGGACGCGCTCGGCCCCGGTGCGCCCTACCGGGCCCGCCGGCGCACCGTGGTGGGCGACGTCACCGGCGCGCCGTTCGCCGAACTCAGCCTGGTGCCGCGGCTGTTCGTCAGCCGGGCGATGCGCGCCCTGCACGCCGCCGAGCCGCTGCCGGCCGAGGAGCGGTCCGCCGCGCTCGCCCGGGCCGGGCGGATCTTCCTCACCGAGCGCATCGACGGCCTGGACCTCCCCGGCTACCAGCGGGCCGTCGCCCGGGTCTCCGGGGTGCCGGTCCGGGTGGTCCGGGAGGCCGTGCGGGCCATCGCCGACTCCGCGGAGAAGGCCGGCTGGGCCGCCCGCCAGGCCCGTCCCGGCGGGGCGGTGGCCGACTGGCGGGACGCCGCGACGCTGAACGGCAGCGCGGTGTGGACCAGGCGCGGCGAGGTGTTCGCCGTGCACGCGGCCGGCAACCACCCCGGGCCGCACGGCCTCTGGCTGGAGGCGCTGGCGCTCGGCTACCGGGTCGCCGTCCGGCCCTCGCGCCGTGAACCGCTCACCCCGCACCGGCTGGTCACCGCGCTGCGGCTGGCCGGCTTCGGCTCCGACCAGGTGGTGCTGCTGCCCACCGACCACGACGCCGCCGACGAACTGCTGGCCGGCGCCGACCTCGGCATGGTCTACGGCGGCGACGAGGTGGTCCGCAAGTACGCCGGCAGCACCGTGCTGCCGCAGGGCCCCGGCCGCTCCAAGATCCTGGTCACCCGGGACACCGACTGGCGCGACCACCTGGACACCATCGTCGACTCGATCGCCCACCAGGGCGGCGTGGCCTGCATCAACGCCACCGCCGTGCTGGTCGAGGGCGACCCGGCGCCGCTGGCGGCGGCGATCGCCGAGCGGCTGGCCACGCTGCCCACCCTGCCGCCCGAGGACGAGAAGGCGGTGCTCGCCGTCCAGCCGGTCGCCGAGGCCAGGGCGATCGAGGCGTACCTGCTGCGCCGCGCGGCCGGCACCCGGGCCTGGCTCGGCGGGGACGGCGTGGTGGCCGAACTCGGCGACGGCAGCGCGGTGCTGCGCCCGGCCGTGCACCAGCTGGACCGGCCGGACGCCGAGCAGGCCGGGATCGAACTGGCCTTCCCCTGCGTCTGGGTGGCACCGTGGAGCCCGGAGGCCGGAGTCGCGCCGCTGCGGAACTCGCTGGTGCTGACCGCGCTCACCGGGGACGACGCGCTGTTCGACCGGCTGCTGCGGGAGCCGAGCATCGCCAACGTCTACCGGGGCGACCACCCGACGTACTGGATCCGGCCGGGGGTGCCGCACGACGGCTACCTCGGGGAGTTCCTGATGCGGACCAAGACCGTCATCCGGTGAGCCTTCCCGGGATCCCGGTGGGGGTGGTCCCCTCCGGGATCCCGGCGGCGCTCAGTCCCGCAGGGCCCGGTCCACCAGGGCGCCGGCCGCGCCGGTGTACCCGGCCGGGTCGCACAGCGCGGCGACCTCCTCCGGCGTGAAGCGGCCGGCCAGTTCGGCCTGTCCGCCGAGCACCTCGGCCAGCGTCCGGCCCTCCCGGTCGGCGGTCAGCGACACCTCCGTGAGCAGCTGCTTGGCCACCGCCTTGCCCAGCTTGGGGGCCAGCCGGGCGGCGATCCGCTCGGAGACCAGCTGCCCGCCGGTGAGCTCCAGGTTGGCCCGCATCCGCTCCGGGCGGACCAGCAGGCCCTCGGCGAGCTCCACCGAGGTGTGCGCGGCGCCGCCGGCCAGCCGCAGGCACTCCCGCAGCAGCAGCCACTCGGCGTGCCAGGCGCCGCCGGAGCGCTCGTCCTCGGTGACCAGGCACTGGGTCAGCCCGGCGGCCAGCACCGGCACCTGGAGCGCGGCGCTGCGCAGCAGGGTGGAGAGCACCGGGTTGCGCTTGTGCGGCATCGCGGAGGAGGCGCCGCGCCCGGCGACGGCCGGCTCGACCACCTCGGCGACCTCGGTGCGGGTCAGCGACTGCACGTCCACCGCGATCTTGCCGAGCGCCCCGGCGGTGAAGGCCAGCGCGGCCGCCAGGTCGGCCATCGGGGTGCGCAGCGCGTGCCAGGGCAGCACCGGGCGGGCCAGGCCGGTCTCCGCCGCGAAGGCGTCCACCAGCCGGTCCAGGTAGCCGCCGGCGTCGGCGTCCGGGTCCGGGCCGTCCAGCCGGGCGTACTCCAGGTAGCCGGCCACGGTGCCGGCGGCGCCGCCGAGGGAGACCGGCAGGCCGTCCGCCAGGACGGCGGCGAGCCGGCGGTCGGCGTCCAGCACCAGCTGCCGCCAGCCGGCCGCCTTGAGGCCGAAGGTGGTGGGCACCGCCTGGAGCGCCAGGGTGCGTCCGGCCAGCACGGTGTCCCGGTGCCCGGCGGCCAGGGCGGCGAGCGCGCGGGCGGTGCGCTCCAGGTCGGCCCGGATCAGCCGCAGGGCCCGGGCGGCGACCAGCATCGCGCCGGTGTCCAGGATGTCCTGGCTGGTCGAGCCGCGGTGCACGTACTCGGCGGCGGCCGGGTCCTCGGCGGCCACCACCCGGGCCAGCGCCTGGACCAGGCCGACCACCGGGTTGGCGGTCTCCCGGGAGGCCAGGGCGAGCGCGCGGACGTCGAAGTGCTCGGCGCGGGCGGCCCGGGTGATCACCGCGGCCGCGGCGGGGGGCACCGTGCCGAGTCCGGCCTGGGCGCGGGCCAGCGCGGCCTCGGCGTCCAGCATCGCCTGGAGCCAGGCGCGGTCGGCCACGGCCGCCTCGACCGGGGTGCCGGCCCGCACGGGCGAGAGCAGCCCGGAGTCGGTGTCCGTCCCGGCCGGGGCGGGGTGCTGGTCGGTCATACGACGACGCCTCTCGGTTCGGTCTCGTCGGTCTCGTCGGTCTCACCCACGGTGAACGTCCCGGCGGGTCCGTCGGTGCCGTCGGGGCCCTCGGTCCGGTCGCGCGGCGCGGCGGAGGCGGTGGGCCACTCGGGGGCGGGGGAGAGCGCCAGCACCGCGCGGGCGATGGCGTCGGAGTCGCCCAGGGTCACCGAGTCGACGCCGGGCCGGATGCCCGCCGCGGTCACCCAGTGCACGGACTCGGTCGGCACGCCGTACGCGAAGCGGCGCGGGTGCGCCCGGCCGCGCGCGTCCAGCAGCCGGTAGGGCCGCTCGGTGACGGCGAGGCCGCCGGTCTGGTAGCTGCCGCCGGGCTCGCCGGGGATCCGGTAGGGGGCGCACTGCTCGGTGTCCAGCAGGTGGCGCAGCAGCGGGTCGTCGGTGCGGCGCAGGTCGGGCTCGGGCAGCCGGGCCTCGACCAGCACCGAGGCCCGGACCGGCGGGCCGGGGACGGCGGTGGAGTGCGCGGTGAACGCCGGGTCGACCGGGTCGATCCTGATCTCGGTGCCGGGGCCGAGGAGTTCCAGCACGCCGGCCTCGATCAGCGCGATCAGCTGCTCGATCCGCTCGGCCGGCGGCCCGATGGAGAGGAAGGCGTTCAGCGGGGTGTACCAGCCGTCCAGGTCGTCCCGGTAGGAGGCGCCCTCGATGCCGCTGTGGTCGACCGCCAGCCGGATCTCGTTGCGCAGGTCGCGCAGCACGTCCAGGGCGGCCTTGAGCGGTCCGCTGAGGTTGCCGGCCCGGGCCTCGGCGACGTCCCGGCGCAGATGGCCGAGCAGCCAGTCGCGGAAGTCCGCTCGGGAGGTGAACTCCCGTCCGGCGTACGGGCGGGAGAGCCGGTCCCAGCTCCACCGCTCGGCCGGCGGGAGGTCGTGGGCGTCGAGCACCGCGGCCGGGTCGGCGGCGGTCAGGAACCGGTCGGTGAAGTCGGCGCGCTCGGCGCCGCGGGCCTTGGCGGTGAGCAGCGCGCCGTAGTAGACGGCCTCCACTTCGCGGGAGACCAGCGGCCAGAGGTCGGTGGCGAAGCGCACCGGCTCGCCCCGGCGGGCGCGTTCGCGCAGCGCGGCGACCACCTCGGTGGTGAGCAGCCGCGGCAGGTGGCGGCCGGAGGCGCCCTTCTCGTTCTCGCCGCGCGCGTGGTACGGGATGCCGCGCCGGGAGGTGGCGTAGAGCTTCGGCTCGGTGCCGGAGGGGCGGTAGACCAGGGCGCCGTCCACCCGCTCGAAGTGGCCGCCCCGGCCGAGCGTGAACAGCGCCATGTGGTCGAAGAAGTTGAGGCCCAGGCCGCGCAGCAGGACGCGCTGGCCGGGCCGGGTGGTGACGTGGACGTCGGCGGGGTTGGCGGGGGTGACGTAGTCGAGGTGGTGGATCCGGGCCAGGCTGGCGGTGCGCGCCTCGCGCGGGGTGAGCCGGGCGGGGACGTGGCCCTGGGCGAGCACGATGGCGTCCAGCCGGTTCAGCCGGGTGCCGTCCTCCAGCCGGATGCCCTGCGGGCCGCCGGGGAAGCCGTGCGCGTCGGCCATCGCGACCGCCCGGGAGCGGTGCACCCGGACGGTCACGGTGGGCGGGGCGGCGGCGACCACGGCCCGGAAGGCGTCGTGCAGGTACTGCCCGTAGAAGGCGCGGGTCGGGTAGGTGTTGGGGCCGAGGTCGGCGGCCTCGGCCAGCGTCTGGTCGTCGTGGCGGGCCGGCCGGTCCGGAGAACTGCCCTCGTGGGCAAGTGTCCTGGCCCATTCGTACAGACTGGGGCCGGGTTCGACCGGTCCCTCGATCCGTACGCTGTCGTCGGTGTACACGGTGATCTGGGAGGCCACCGTGTTCATCAGGAGGTGGCGGGACTGGTCGGTGCGCCAGACCCGGCCCGCGCCGGGGGGCGCCGGGTCCACCATGTGCACGGTGACGGTGGCCCCGGCGGGCCTGCTTCGTTCGTTGGCGCAGAGCCGTTCCAGCACGGAGAGGCCGCGCGGACCTGCGCCGATGACACAGATCTGCAGATGACGGTCGATCATGCCCACGGCTCGCCATCGTAGTTGTGATGATCTGATGATGAAAAGGTCTTGACACCGTGCATCCAGGCCACTCGCTCGTGCAACTCGCCCTCGGAGAGCCCGCGGAGCAGCCGGTTGCGGGCCTCGGCGGCCTCGCCCGCCGGGTGCCAGAGCCTGATCGACTCCCGGGCGGCGCGCTGCACGGCCGCGGTACGGGCGCGCCGTTCGGCGGCGAACGAGCCGAAGGCCGCCGCGAGCGCGCCGGTGCCGTCGGCCAGCTCGCCCAGCAGCACGGCGTCCTCCAGCGCCTGGCAGGCGCCCTGCGCCGCGTAGTGCAGCATCGGGTGCGCGGCGTCGCCGAGCAGCACCACCCGGCCGTCGGTCCACCGCTCCACCGGGTCGCGGTCCACCAGCACCCAGGAGCGCCAGCCCTCGCCGAGCGCCAGCAGCCGTCGGGCGTCCGGCGCGGCCAGGCCCGCCAGCTGCCGCGCGACGACCTCGTCGGCGACCGGGACGTTGGCGAGTGCCTCGGTGGCGCCGTTGTCCCGGGAGGCGGCCAGGTTGAGGAAGGCGCCGCCGGCGATCGGGTAGTGGACGAAGTGGCAGTGCGGGCCGGTCCACCAGGTCACCGAGGTGGCCCGGCGCAGCTCCCCGGGGACCAGCTCCATCGGGATCACCGCCCGGTACACGGTGATCCCGGAGATCCGCGGCGCGCCGTCGCCGAGCAGCTGGGCGCGGACCGCCGAGTGGATGCCGTCCGCGCCGACCAGCGCGTCGCCGTGCACCGCGGCGCCCCCGGCGAGCAGCGCGGTGACGCCCCCGGCGTCCTGCCGGTAGCCGGTGACCGCGGTGGCGGCGCGCAGCTCGATCCGCCGCTCGGCCCGGCAGGCGCGCAGCAGCAGCCCGTGCAACTCGGCCCGGTGCACCACGACGTACGGGTTGCCGAACCGCTGCCGGTAGCGCTCGGTGAGGGTCAGGCTGGTGACGTGCTCGCCGGTGACGCCGTCCATGAAGCGCAGCTCGGCCATGTGCACCCCGGCCGCCCGGACGGCGTCGCCGAGGCCGAGCCGCTCCAGCGCGAGGATGCCGTTCGGCGCGATCTGGATGCCCGCGCCGATCTCGGCGAACTCCGGGGCCCGCTCCAGGACCACCGCCCGGTGGCCGGCCCGGGTCAGGGCCAGCGCGGCGGCCAGCCCGCCGATCCCGCCGCCCGCCACCAGCACCGTCGCGGGTGCGTCGCGGCGGGCGCTCACCGGAGCGGCCCGTCGCCCTCGGCGGAGGCCAGCCGGCGGGCCAGCTCCAGTCGTTTGATCTTGGTGGTGGCGGTGGCCGGGAGTTCGCGCAGCCGCCACTGCACCGGGTCGGCCATCGGCGGCAGGCCCTCGGCGGCGGCCCGCCAGGCGGCCGGGTCGAGCGGGCGGTCGTCCTTGGTGCAGACGACCGGGACCGGCCGGCCGTCCGGGCCGGGCACGATCACCACCTCGGCGAGCTCGGCGAGCCGGGCGAACAGGGTGTCCTCGGCGGCCAGCGTGGAGCCGAAGCCCTCGATGAGGTCCACCTCCCGGTCCAGCAGGTGCACACAGCCCCAGCGGGTGCGGTAGCCGACGTCGCCCATCCGCCACCAGCCGTCCCGGACCTGCTGGTCGTAACGGGCCTGCTCGCCGAGGTAGGTGACGATCCGGCCGTCGCTGCGGACCTCGATGAACCCCGGATTGGCCGCCGACGGGGGCTCGCCGCCCCGGCTCACCACCCGCACGTCGGTGAAGCCGGGGAACGCCATGCCGACGCAGCGGCCGTCCGCGTCCGTCCGGCGCCGCCGGGAGAACGAGCGCACCACCGCCGGGCCGACCTCGCTCTGCCCGTACAGCTGGCCGAAGACCGGCGCGCGCCGCGCGGAGGCGCCCAGCATGGTCCGCACGGTGCGCGGGTGGATCGCGTCGAAGGTGGACGAGAACAGCTTGACGTTGGCCAGCGGGCGGCGCGGGTCGGTCGCCAACTCCTCCCACTCCATGAAGGAGTTGGGGTGCGCCTCCAGGATCCCGGGGCGCAGCCGGGCGAACAGCGCGGCGACGTGCGCGGGCTCCGAGTGCGCCAGTACCAGGATCGGGAAGCCGCGGAACAGCGAGATCGCCAGGGCGGTGACCAGCCGGGAGTGCACGAAGGAGACGTGGATCGCGATGGTCTCCCGGCGGGGGACGACCGGGCGCAGCACGGTCGCCTGCGGGCGGTAGCGGGCCTCCAGGGTGCGGCCGGTGTGCACGGCCAGCTTGGGCGTGCCGGTGGTGCCGGAGGTGTGGGTGATCAGCGTCGGGCGGTCGGGCGGGGCGGTGACGGCGGGGATCCGCGGCGAGCCGGCCAGGGTGGCCAGGGCGACGGCGCCGGGGTGCTCGCCGGAGGCCAGCAGGACGCCGGCGGCCGACTCGAAGACCTCGTCCGGCAGCTCCTTGGCGAGCTTGGCCGCGTCGGTGACCAGGAACGGGTCGCCGGTGCGGCGCACCAGTTCGGCGACGGTCGCGCCGTCCAGCTGGGGCGAGAGCAGCACCGGGACGGCGCCGATCCGGGCGGTGGCGCAGGCGAGCAGGGTGATGTCGAAGCCGTTCGACTTGTGGACCACCACCCGGCGGCCCGGGCGGACCCCGGCCGCCCAGAGCCGGGAGGCGTGGTCGTCGACCAGGTCGGCGAGCTCGGCGACGGTGGTCCGCCGGCCCAGCTCGGGGGCGATGTCGAGGTCGTGGTCGAGGATCACCACGTTCGCGCCGTTCCGGACGGCGGCCCGCTCGAAGAGCGTGCCCAGTCGGATTCCCCGGTTGGCTATGCGCTGAAGGAGCACCGTTCCGCCCTCTCGGTGGGATTGCGGGTTCCAGGGTGGTTCTCGGGATGTTCTCCAGGGGGGGCTGGTTTTCTCAGCCCTTTTCGACGACCTGCTTGATCCGTCCCACGGTCACCACGAGGTCGGCCGCGACCTTCTCGCCCCACTCGGCGAAGAACCGGCGCCTGGCGTCCTGGTCCATCCCGGCGGTGATGCCGCGGATCCCCTCGGTGGCGGCGTCCATCCGGAAGTGGTGCACCAGCACGCTGCCGCCGTCCTCCACGGCCGTGACGTCGAAGGCCCAGACGCTCTCCTGGGCCCGTCCGGCGGTGTCCCGCATGGCCCAGCGGAAGGTCCGGCCGGGCTCGGCGGCGACCACCTCGGCGTGGGTGTGCCAGGCGCCGCGGACCACCGGCGCCCAGGGGACCACGTCCGGGCTGCGCAGGTTGTCGCCGCGGAACACCGAGCCGACCTCGGCCGGCGCGCCGGACACCCAGCTGCCGCCCCGGCACTCCGTGCTCCACTCGCCGCAGCGGGGGAGGTCGCTGATCACCGAATAGACCTCGTCCGGGGTGGCGGAAATCCGGATCTCGGCCCGGGAAAGGAAAAGGGGCGCGCTCGCCGCGGTGCTTTCCCCGGCGCTCTGCCCGGTGCTCTCCGTGGCGCTCGCCGCAGTGCTTTCCGTGGCGCTCGCCGCAGTGCTTTCCCCGGCGCTCGCCGCAGTGCTTTTCGCGGTGCTTTCTCCGATGTCTCCCATGGCCGGAATCCTGGGCGGCGGCGCGCGGGAGGGTCAAAGCCGCGCCGGCGGGTCCGTCAAGTCCGGCCGTGGACCTGACAGATCAGCCGCCGGCTACTTCAGCTCCAGCCCGAAGTGCAGGGCGGTGACCGCCATCCGGTGCGCGTGGTAGAAGCGGTGCGCGCCGTGGTTGGCCGTCCCCGAGTCCAGCTCGATCCGCACACAGCCCTCCGCCCGGCCCCGCTCCTGGAGCACCGCGAAGAGCCGCCCGCCGATCCCCGCCGAGCGGGCCGACGGCGCGGTCACCAGGTCGTCGACGAAGAGCAGCCGCCCCCGGCTGGTGGTCAGCACCCGGTGGGTGGCCACCGCCAGGCAGCGCCCCCGGTCGTCGTAGGCGGCGGTGAAGACCAGCCCCTGGGCGTGCGCCTCGGCGGCGAAGGCGGCGAAGCCGTCCGCCCCGAGCGCCGGGCGCAGCGCCCGGATCAGCGGCGCGACGTCCCGGTGCAGCGCGGGCGTGTCCGGTCCGATGTCCACGACGGTCAGTTCCATGGTCCGTTCCCCCTGCGGAGCGTGGCGACTGAAGGTGCTGAAGGGCCAGAGGCTACCGCTCGGCGCCGTACACGGCGAGGAACGCCGTCACACCGTTCGCCACGACCTCGGCGACCTGCTCGGCCCGCATCGGCAGCGCGCCGTAGAAGGTGGGCTGGGCGACGGCGAGGAACGTCAGCAGGTTGAGCATCCGGGCGGCCTCCACCGGGTCCGGCACCACCAGCAGCCCGCGCTCGGCGAAGTCGGTCATCCAGCGCGTTAGCACCCGGTGGGTCTCGCGCGGGCCGGCCTCCTGCCAGGCCTCCAGGAGCGCCGGGCTGATGTGCAGCGCCTCGGCCTCGATGGTGCGCACCAGCGCCCAGTGCTCGGCGAAGGTGGTGAGCGAGTCGACCCGCTCCAGGCCGAAGTCGACGAGGTCGGTGCGCAGGTCGACGATCTTGCGCAGATGGCGGTCGGCGATCCTGGCCTGGGTGGCGGCCACCGCGGTGGCGCCCTCCAGGACCACCGACTGGAACAGCTGCTCCTTGTCGGCGAAGTGGTTGTAGATGGTCCGCTTGGAGACGCCGGCCTCGGCGGCGATGGCGTCCACGCTGGTGCGGGTGAAGCCCTCGCGGCCGAACACGGTGCGCGCGGCGCGGGTGATCGCCACCCGCTTCTCCGGCATGCCGCGCTGGGCGGTGCCCCGGCCTGCGGCCGTGGTCTCGGGAGTGGCCGGGGTCGCGGGGGCGGCCGTGGCCTCCGGGGTGGTCTGGTCGGTCACGGGTTTGCCTCCTTGCAGTGCACTACATCGTGTAGTTTACGACACACTTGACGTGAAGCGGACTTGAGGTCCTACGCTCGACAGACGTCCGGAAGCCCCAGGAGGGAAGCGTTCCATGGCCGTTCAGCTGAACCACACGATCGTCCCGGCGCGGGACGACGAGGAGACCGCCCGCTTCCTCACCGAGATCCTGGGCCTCGCCGACCCGGTCCGCAGCGAGCCCTTCCTGGTCGTCCGGCTCTCCAACGACGTCGCCCTGGACGTGATGCGGGTCGGCGGACCGGTCCCCACCGGGCACTACGCCTTCCTGGTCGGCGACGAGGAGTTCGACGCCATCCTCGGCCGCGTCCGGGAGCGGGGGCTCACCTACTGGGCCGACCCGTTCCACCGCCACCCCGGCCGGGTCAACGACTGGTTCGGCGGCCGCGGCGCCTACTTCGAGGACCCGAGCGGCCACAATCTGGAGATCATGACCCGGACCTCCGGCGACAGCCGGTGACCGCGCCTGACGTTCAGTCAACTCCCGTGCGGGGGAACCTGACAGAGACCGGATGCGGACGGGATTGCTCCGCCCCCGAGCGGGTTAGCCTCCCGGCATGATCGAGACCAAGGGGCCGGTGCACCGGCCGGGAGACGCCGACTACGACGCCCGACGGACCGGCTACAACCTCGCGTTGGACCACCGCCCGGCCCTGGTGGTGTCCGCCGCCGACCCGGCCGACGTGTCCGCCGCCGTCCGTCACGCCGCCGCGCACGGCCTCGCCGTCGCCGTCCGGGCCACCGGCCACGGCATCTCCGTCCCCACCGACGGCCAGCTGGTGATCGACACCGCCGCGCTGGACGGCGTCACCGTCGACCCGGCCGCCCGCACCGCCACCGTCCAGGCCGGCGTCCGCTGGCGCGACGTGATCGCCGCCGCCGCGCCGCACGGCCTCGCCCCGCTCAGCGGCTCCAACCCGGACGTCGGCGCGGTCGGCTACACCCTCGGCGGCGGCATCGGCCTGCTCGGCCGCCGTCACGGCTTCGCCGCCGACCACGTCCGCCGCCTGGAGGTGGTCACCGCCGACGGCCGGCACCGCACCGCCACGCCCGACGGCGAGCCCGAACTGTTCTGGGCGCTGCGCGGCGGCAAGGACAACTTCGGGATCGTCACCGAGATGGAGATCGACCTCGTCCCGTGCACCGGCCTGTACGGCGGCGGCCTCTACTTCCCCGCCGACGCCGCGGCCGCCGCGCTGCACGGCTGGGCCGAGTGGAGCCGGACCGTCCCCGAGGAACTGGCCACCTCCGCCCAGCTGATCCGCTACCCGGACCTGGACGCCGTCCCCGAGCCGATCCGCGGCCGGTACGCCGCCGTGCTGCGGGTCGCCTGGAGCGGCCCGCCGGAGCGGGGCGAGGAGTGGGTGCGGCCGCTGCGCGCGCTCGGCACCCCGCTGCTGGACACCGTCCGCGAACTGCCCTTCACCGAGGCCGGGACGATCCACCACGAGCCGCCGTTCGCGCACCCCGCGTACGACCGCAACAGCGCGCTGCGCGAGTTCACCGCCGCCACGGCGGACGCCGTCCTGGAGCTCGCCGGGCCGGACGCCGGCAGCCCGCTGATCGTCGAGCTCCGGCTGCAGGGCGGCGCGTACTCGCGCGAGCCCGCCGTGCCGAACGCGGTCGGCGGCCGGGACGCCGGATACCTCGCCTTCTCCACCGCGATGATCGGCCCGGTCGCGCTGGACGGCCTGCGTGCCGCGCACGGCGCCCTGCACGAGCGGCTGCGCCCGTGGTCCACCGGCGGGGCGCTGGCCAACTTCTTCGGGATGGACGACGCCGACCCGGCCACCGTGCGCACCGCGTACCCGGAGCCGGTCCACCGGCGGCTCGCCGCGCTCAAGGCGGTGTACGACCCGGGGAACCTGTTCCGGCTGAACTTCAACATCCCGCCCGCCTCCTGAGCCGCCGACCTCCCGTTCTGCCCGTTCGGCCGGTCCTCCGGGGCCGGCCGTCGGCGTTCCCGGCAACGGTCCGCGGCCGTTCCGGGCTCTGGTGGGGCGAGGAGGTACTCATGGGAGCCAAGAAGGCCGAGCGGGACGCGGAGTTCAACGCGTTCGTGACCGGTGCCTGGCCGCGTCTGATCCGGACGGCGTTCCTGCTGACCGGGGACCGCTACCTGGCGGAGGACGTGGTGCAGACCGCGCTGGAGCGGACCTACGTCGCCTGGGGGAGGGTCACCCGGGCCGACGAGCCGTACGCCTATGTGCGCCGGATCGTGGTCAACGAGCACGCCCGCCGCTTCCGGCGCCGGGTGCCCGAGCAACTGGTCACCGCCGTGCCGGAGCGGACCGGCCCGGACGGCTTCGAGCGGCTGGACGACCGGGCGGCCCTGCTGGAGGCGCTCGGCACGCTGCCGCCCGGGCAGCGCCAGGCGGTGGTGCTGCGGTACTGGGAGGACCTGAGCGAGTCCCAGGCCGCCGCCGCGATGGGCTGCTCGGTCGGCACGGTCAAGAGCCAGGCCTCGAAGGGCGTCGCCAAGCTGCGCGGGCTCTCCTCACTCATCGGCATGACGAGCATCGGAGGTGCGGCATGAACCACGACGGTACGCCCGTGGACGCGGCGGTCGAGGACGACGAGCGGGTGGCCCGGGCGCTGTCCGGGCTGGCGGGGACGATGGAGCCCGGCCCGGCGCCGTACACGGCGGTGCTGGCCGGCGGACGCCGGCGGGTGGTCCGCCGGCGGCTGTCGCTGGGCGGCGCGCTGGCGCTGGCCCTGGTCGCCGCGACGGGCGGCGTGGCGGCGGTGCACGGCGGGGTGGGCGGCGGGCTGGGCGGCACCTCGACGGCCGGCACCGCGGTGGTCGCGGTCTCGTCCGCCGACGCCACGGCCGTCCTGGTCCCGGGCGCCGCCCCGGCCGCGCAGGGCGCCCGCGACCCGCTGACCCCGGTCCGCACCCAGGTGCTCGCGGGCACCGTGGACGGCAAGCCGTGGAGCGTCTGGGCGGCCCTGTGGCCGGCCCCGGGCAAGGAGCGGATCCACGAGCAGGCCCGGCTGATCTGGGCGGAGGACGCCGCCGCCGGCTACCCCTGGCCGGCGCCGACCGAGGACTACGTCAACCAGTACGGGCGCCCGGACGCCGACCACGTGGTCTTCTACTACGTCCTGGACGGCCGGCGGCTGGCGACTCCCGCGGAGGCCCTGATCGCGCCGCCGGGCACCCCGCCGGGCTTCGTCTTCGCCCCGGACGAGCAGTTCGCCAAGGTCTGGCTGGGCCGCCAGGCCAAGAACGGCGAGGCCGACCCGCTCTTCCACGTCCCGAAGGCCCAGGCCGGCCTGATCCGCCCCGGCGTCGCCCGCGCCGAGGTGCGCTGGACCGACGGCGTCACCGCCGAGCCCGCCATCCTCCCCCTCGGCGACTCCGAGGCCCGCTGGATCGCCGTCGCCAAACGCGGCATCCCGGCCGAACTCCGCCTCTACGCCCCCGACGGCTCCCTCCTCGCCACCGCCCCCACCTGGCTGGACAGCTGACCCCGGAGGCCACCGGCGGCCCCTAGCCGACCCCGCCCGCCGCCGGTGCCCCCGGGCACGACGAAGGCCCCGGAGAGTGAACTCTCCGGGGCCTTCCACTGTGGCCAGGGCCGGGGTCGAACCGGCGACCTTCCGCTTTTCAGGCGGACGCTCGTACCAACTGAGCTACCTGGCCGTACTGCACCGTCTCTTGCGAGACGAGCGATCCCGACGGGACTTGAACCCGCGACCTCCACCTTGACAGGGTGGCGAGCTAACCAACTGCTCCACGGGACCTAGTAGTGGCGAACCACTCAGGTCTTGCGGCACAACACTTTACTACGGTACTGCGTGCCCCCAACGGGATTCGAACCCGTGCTACCGCCTTGAAAGGGCGGCGTCCTGGGCCACTAGACGATGAGGGCTTGCGGCCTGTCCGGCTGTTTCCAGCGTTCGGGGACGTCGAGAAGCATATGGGATGTGGGGCCGAACGCCAAAACGGGTTTCGGCCGGGCGGGCGGCGGGGTCAGGACCAGCCCAGCTCGTCGAGCTCGTGGTCGTCGAAGCCGAAGTGGTGGGCGACCTCGTGGATGACCGTGGTGCGGACCTCCTCGACGACCTGCTCGCGGTCCTCGCAGAGGCGCAGGGTGGGGCCGCGGTAGACGATGATCCGGTCCGGGAGGACGCCCGCGTACCACTCGCCGCGTTCGGTGAGCGGGGTGCCCTCGTAGAGGCCGAGCAGCTCGGGGTCGGCGGGGTCGGGCTCGTCCTCGACGAAGACGGCGACGTTGTCCATCATCGCGGCGAGTTGCGGCGGGATCCGGTCGAGCGCGTCGGCGACCAGTACCTCGAACTCTTCCCGGGTCATCTCCACCGGTTCATTGTCGGGTCTGCGGTGACGGTGTGCCAGGCGGTCGGGGCCGGTGTTTCATGGGTCTGTGGCGACCTCGGAGGACTTGGTGGCGGACGGTGCGGCGGCCGGGGCGGCCCGGCGGCGGCCGCCGGTGCTGCGCGGGCAGGGGCCGGCGGTGGCGGTGGTGGCCGTCGGCGGGGCGTTGGGGGCGACCGCCCGGTACGGCGCGGGGCTGCTGTGGACGACCGGACCGTCGGCGTTCCCGTGGACGACGCTGCTGGTGAACGTGGTCGGGTGCGCCGTGATCGGGGTCTTCCTGGTGGTGGTGACCGAGGGCCGGCCGGCCCACCCGCTGCTGCGGCCGTTCTTCGGGACCGGCGTGCTCGGCGGGTTCACGACCTTCTCGACGTACGCGGTGGACATCCGCCGGCTGCTGGAGGAGGGGCGCCCCGGGCCGGCCGTGGCCTGTCTGGGCCTGACCCTGGTGGCGGCGATGGCGGCGGTCTGGGCGGCGGCCGCGGTGACGCGCCGTCTGCTGCTGCGCGGCGCCGGGCGGCCGGTGTGACGGGCGCGGCGGAGGCCCGGCTGGGCGGTCCGGCGCTGCGGCTGACCGTGCTGGTCGGCGAGAACGACCGCTGCCGGCACCGCCCGCTGTACAGCGAGATCGTGCACCGGGCGCGGGCGGCCGGGCTGGCCGGGGCGAGCGTGTTCCGGGGGGTCGAGGGGTTCGGCGCGTCCTCGATGGTGCACACGGCGCGGCTGCTGTCGCTGAGCGAGGACCTGCCGGTGGCGGTGGTGATCGTGGACACCGAGGAGCGGGTGCGGGCGTTCCTGCCCGAGCTGGAGGGGCTGGCGGTGGAGGGGCTGGTGACCCTGGAGCGGTGCGAGGTGGTCCGGTACGCCGGGCGGCCCGGTGGCTCGGCGGCGGGGGAGGGCGGGGCGTGAACTGGCTGCTGGTGGTGGCCGGCGCGCTGGTCGGCGCGCCGGTGCGGTACCTGACCGACCGGGCGGTGCAGTCCCGGCACGACTCGGTGTTCCCGTGGGGGACCTTCGTGGTGAACGTGTCCGGCTGCCTGATCCTCGGGCTGGTGACCGGGGCGGTGGCGGCCGGCGCGGCGTCCTCGCACGTCCAGCTGCTGCTCGGGACCGGGCTGTGCGGGGCGCTGACCACGTACTCGACCTTCTCGTACGAGACGCTGCGGCTGGTCGAGGGCGGGGCCGGGCGGTACGCGCTGGCGAACGTGGCGGGCAGCATCGCGGCGGGGCTGGTGGCGGCGTACACGGGCGCGGAGCTGGCCTCGGCGCTCTGGGGCTGAGTTCCGGGCGGCCGGGCGCCGGGGGCTGGGCGTCGGAGGCAAGCTTCACGGCCGGGGCCCGGCGCTCGTTCGGGTGCTTCCGGTGGTCCACCCGTGTCCGCGCGCCCGCGGCGGGCGTTGGACACCCGCAAGGGTGGCCGTGCGCGTGGGTGGGCGGCCAGGGCGGGGCGGGTGCAGGAGAGGGACTCGGTGGCGGCGATGCGTGCGGTGCGGGTGGTGCGTGCGGTGGCGGAGCGGGAAACGGCGGTGGTCCGGAGCGCCGTGGTGCGCGGCGCGGCGGTGCTGGCGGTGGCCGGGCTGGGGCTGACCGGCTGCATGTCGGTCGGGCCGGGCGCGGACGAGCGGCACGGTGTGGTGCCGGTCGGCCAGGCGGGGACGCCGACCAAACCGGGGGCGACCCCGTCGGCCTCGCCGAGCGGGGCCGGGCACCCGGGGGGCGCGGCGGGGCGGTCGGAGCGTGCGGCGGGCGCGCCGGCCCAGAGCGCGCCCACCGGGGGCATGAACGCGGCCCCCGGCGAGGTCGGCGGGGGCGGGAACGGCGCGGCGGGCGCGGGCGGCGGCAACGGCGCGGGGGGCGTGAACGGCGCGCCCGCCGGTGCGGAGCCGGTACCGGCGGCGGGCCCCGGCGAGGCCGCGCCCGGCACGACCGGCACCGCCGGGGGCGCGAACGCGAGCCCCGCGCCCCGTCCAGGCACCGGTGGCGCCGCCACGGGCGGGTCGGCCGGCGGCGCGGCGGGCACCGGCGGCGGTGCGGGCGGTGGCGGCCACCCCTCGGGCGGCGCCGGGACGACCACGGGCGGCGGCACCGGCGGCGGCTCCGGCGGAACGACGACCTCCGCCCCGGCCGCCAGCCCGACCGGCCGCCCGTCCTCCCCGGAGCCCGGGCACACCACCCCCGCGCCGACCGCCACCACGGCCCCGGAGCCGACCCCCGTCCCGAGCAGCACCGCCCCCTCCAGCTCGGGTGCGCCGGGTGGCCACTGATCGACGATCCGTAGTCTGGCCAGGGCATTTGCCTCCGATCCCCAGGCTCGTCTATGGTGGTAGATCGTTCGTTTGATCCATTTGACTGGCGCCCTACTCCCATCTGGCGCCCTTGGCGCGTTCCGGCGATCCGTGGCTGACCGCATAGAGGCGGTTGTGAAACAGAACCCCGGACTTTGGCGCGTGCCACTTCCGGAAGGTTTTGCATGTCTCTCGTTGACGACGCCCGCTTCGCCATGCCCGCGAGCGAGTCCGCCGCCGATGCCACCACCGTTCCCGCCGAGGCCGACGCCGAGCTGATCGCCGCCGTCGACGCCGTCGAGGACACCGACACCACCACCGCCGCCGCCGAGAACGTCGAGAACGTCGAGGGCGCCGAGGACGCGGCCGCCGAGGCCGACGACGCCGACGCCGACGCCGAGCCGACCATCACCTTCGGCGACCTGGGCCTGCCGGACGACGTCGTCCGCGCCCTCGCCAAGCGCGGCGTCACCACCCCGTTCCCGATCCAGGCCGCGACCATCCCGGACGCCCTGGCCGGCAAGGACGTGCTGGGCCGCGGCCGCACCGGCTCCGGCAAGACCCTCAGCTTCGGCCTGCCGCTGCTGACCCGCCTCGCCGACGGCGAGCGCACCCGCGCCAAGCACCCGCGCGGCCTGATCCTCGTCCCGACCCGCGAGCTGGCGATGCAGGTCGCCGACGCCCTGGAGCCGTTCGGCTCGGTGCTCGGCCAGCGCCTCAAGGTCGTCTGCGGCGGCACCTCGATGTCGAACCAGATCTACGCGCTGGAGCGCGGCGTCGACGTCCTGGTCGCCACCCCGGGCCGCCTGCGCGACCTGATCAACCGCGGCTCGGCCAAGCTCGACGACGTCCAGGTCGCCGTCCTCGACGAGGCCGACCAGATGGCCGACATGGGCTTCCTGCCCGAGGTCACCGAGATCCTCGACCAGGTGCCGGCCGGCGGCCAGCGCCTGCTGTTCTCCGCCACCCTGGAGAACGAGATCGACACCCTGGTGAAGCGCTACCTGAACAAGCCGGTCACCCACGAGGTCGACCCGTCGGCCGGCGCCGTCACCACGATGACCCACCACATCCTCGTGGTGAAGCCCAAGGACAAGGCGCCGATCACCAACGCGATCGCCGCCCGCAAGGGCCGCACGATCATCTTCGTCCGCACCCAGATGGGCGCCGACCGCGTCGCCGAGCAGCTGGTCGAGGCCGGCGTGAAGGCCGACGCGCTGCACGGCGGCATGACCCAGGGCGCCCGCACCCGGGTGCTCGGCGACTTCAAGGACGGCTACGTCAACGTCGTCGTCGCCACCGACGTCGCCGCCCGCGGCATCCACGTCGACGGCATCGACCTGGTGCTCAACGTCGACCCGGCCGGCGACCACAAGGACTACCTGCACCGCTCCGGCCGCACCGCCAGGGCCGGCCGCTCCGGCACCGTCGTCACCCTGGTGCTGCCGCACCAGCGCCGCGGCGTCTTCCGCCTGATGGAGGACGCGGGCGTGGAGGCCGGCCGCCACATCCTCGACCACGCCTTCGACGCCGAGGTGGCCCGGATCACCGGCGCCCGCTCGCTGGTCGAGGTCCAGGCGGAGAGCGCGGCCAACATCGCCGGCGCCGCCGAGCGCGAGGTCGCGGACATGACCCGCCAGCTGGAGCGCGCGCAGCGCCGCGCCGCCGAGCTGCGCGACGAGGCCGACCGCCTGGCCGCGCGGGCCGCGCGCGAGCGGGCCGACCTGGGCATCGAGGACGAGGCCCCGGCCGCCGAGGCCGGGACCGAGGGCGCCGCCGCCGACGAGACCGCCGCCCCGGTGGCCGCCGCCGAGCCGGCCGCGGTGACCGAGGAGCGCACCCCGTCGTACCGCGAGGCGCGCACCGAGCGCCCGGCGTTCAACCGTGACCGCGACGACCGCGGTGGCCGCTCCTTCGGCCGCGACCGTGACGACCGTGGCGGCCGCTCCTTCGGCCGTGACCGCGATGACCGTGGTGGCCGTTCGTTC